>JADFVZ010000008.1 GCA_015222805.1 Pseudomonadota bacterium | reverse complement strand
TAGTACACAGCCCTGGCTGGCCCAATATTGCTGGAGAGTAGAAATAAAATCCTGAAAATTCATGTCGCTGAAAAAACCCTGATGCTGTTGTTGTTAGATACAAGAGGTTGATTATAGCCAGTTGCCGGCTTGAGTTCTCGGTAATTATTCACCTTATACTATACAGATGAACTCAAACAGGACGCTGTTACTGATATGAAGCCGATATTGATCCTCAAGGTTGGGCAAACACTGCCGGCTATCCAGTCTCGCCGGGGTAATTTTGAGGACTGGTTTACTGCCGGGCTGGGAATGCAGGTGGTGGTACATGATGCACAGGTTTCGGTTTCCGACAGCAACCAAAACTATTCCGGAGTGGTGGTAACCGGCTCCGGTTCGATGGTCAGCCAGCGGCTGGACTGGAGTGAAAAAGCGGCAACCTGGTTGGCGGGGGCGGTTGCTGATGGTGTGCCGGTGCTTGGCGTTTGTTATGGACACCAGTTGCTTGCACAGGCACTCGGTGCAGTTGTCGGACCTAATCCTCGTGGCAGGGAAATTGGTAGCAAGCTTTTGCAACTGGGGCCAGGTTGTTCGGCTGACCCGTTACTGCAAGGGCTGCATGATCCGGTTTTTGTGCAAACCAGCCATGAAGAAGCGGTGCTCACGCTGCCCGCAGGGGCCGAGGTTTTAGCTATCACCGCACAGGACCCCCACCACCTGCTGCGGTTTTCGGAAAATGCCTGGGGTGTGCAGTTTCATCCGGAGTTTGATGCCGATATTATGCGTAGTTATATTGATATTCGCCGGGAAGCACTACTGGCAGAAGGCCTTGATGCGAATGAACTACTGGGCGAAGTATGCGAAACACCGCAGGCCTGGGGGCTGTTGGAAACTTTTGCGGCGTTGCTTGAAGGCTGAAAAGAAGTTTGTCATGCCGGCCTCGAGCCGGTACCTCCTGACGAATAGCACGGTGCTCTATGAGATCCCGGCTCGGGGGCCGGGACGACAGGGTTTGTGGCGTGAAGGGATTTATTACTTTATCGCGACCAGTGAAATAAAATTGAAACATTGAAACCAGGGGATGATGGTTTCAAAGCCTGCCTGCCCTAGCCTCTGCCGATGGGTTTCAAGGCTTTCGGGTATCAATACATTTTCCAGTGCATTGCGTTTATTCGCAACTTCGAGGTCACTGTAACCCTGGCTGCGTTTAAAGTCGTGGTGCCAGTCAATTTGCAGCTGTTGGCTTTGTTGGTCTTCGAAGCATATTTTTTCTGATAGCAGCAATGCGCCACCCGGCTTCAGGTTCTGATAGATCCGCTGGAGCAAGTCCAGGCGTTTATCCATTTTGATAAACTGCAGGGTAAAGTTCAGGATCACCAGGCTGGCATCAACGGTTTCACAATCTTCAATATCCATCAGGCGCACATCAACCGGAATACTGCCGGGGTCCTGTTGCAGCAACTCACGAAACTTGTCTACCATGGAGGCTGAATTATCCACAGCGACAATATCCACGTCATCCGTTTTAATCGCATGGCGAACCGCAAGGCTGGCTGCCCCCAGCGAACTGCCAAGATCATAAACAACACTGTCGGCCTGAACAAAGCGCCGGGCGAGCAAGCCAAGCATGGGCACAATCAGGCTGTAACCGGGGACTGAGCGGTTGATCATATCTGGAAAGACTTTTACCACCTTCTCATCGAACTGAAAAGACTGACCTTCATGCCGGCTAAAAAGGCGGTCTGTTTCTGGTTTTCCAGGGCGCTGATCTGGTTGTGACTTCTGGCTCATGACTTTATTATACGGTTGGGTATAACATGGTGTTGGGATAAGTCACATTGCGCTGGTAAATCAGCGCGTGGCTTTTTAATTTAAACTCTATCGAGGGGATCGATTATGGAAACTGTTTTTATCTGGGCAATTATTTTAGTTGTACTTGGCGTTGTCGTGTTGGCAAAGTCGGTTGTTACCGTGCGCCAGGGTTATAACTACACAGTTGAGCGTTTCGGGCGCTATGTATCAACTTTCCAGCCGGGCTTTCACCTGATGATACCGTTTATTTTTGCGATCGGACGCAAGGTAAACATGATGGAGCAGGTGCTAAATGTTCCGTCACAGGAGGTTATTTCAAAGGATAACGCCGTGCTGACAGTAGACGGGGTGGTTTTTTACCAGGTACTGGATGCGGCCAAGGCGGCTTATGAAGTGAACAACCTTGAATATGCCATTCTTAACCTGACTATGACCAATATCCGTACGGTACTGGGTTCGATGGACCTGGATGAGTCATTATCGCAGCGCGATTCTATCAACCATCGGCTGTTGTCGGTAGTTGATGAAGCGACTACGCCCTGGGGTGTGAAAGTAACCCGTATTGAAATTAAGGATATTTCACCGCAGCAGGACATGGTGCAATCCATGGCCCGGCAGATGAAAGCCGAGCGGGAAAAACGTGCCACTATCCTTGAGGCAGAAGGTATCAAACAGGCGGCTATCCTGGAAGCTGACGGTGAAAAGCGTGCGGCTATCCTGGAAGCCGAAGGTCGTCAGGAATCTGCTTTCCGTGACGCCGAAGCGCGTGAACGGTTGGCTGAAGCTGAAGCCAAAGCGACCCGGGTTGTATCAGAAGCTATTGCCAGTGGTGATGTTCAGGCGATTAATTATTTTGTCGCACAGAAATATGTTGGTGCACTGGAAGCTTTTGCCAACAGTGATAACCAGAAAACCCTGTTGCTGCCCATGGAGGCAACCGCCATCCTTGGCAGTCTTGCCGGTATCGGTGAAATTGCCAAAGAAACCTTTGGTAAGGATAAATAGGGAGCGGGCTGATGGATTTCTTTGAACATATTGTATTTTGGCATTGGTGGATTGCCGCCGGTATACTGCTGATTATTGAGTTATCAGTACCTACCTTCTTCTTTATGTGGATGGGTATAGCAGCAGTGTTGGTGGGTTTGATGCTGCTGGTGGTACCGGGCATGCCGCTGGAACTGCAGTTGGTGATGTTTGTGGTGCTGTCGCTGGTGACTATTATCCTGTGGCGTCGTTATCGGGAGAAAAACCGTCCGCTCAGTGACCACCCACTGTTAAACCAGCGCGGCCAGCAGTATGTAGGCCGGGTATTTACCCTCGAAGAGGCGATCGTTAACGGTACCGGCAAGGTTAGTGTGGATGATTCCACCTGGCGGGTTAAAGGCCTGGATATGTCGGTCGGCAATAAGGTAAAAGTGGTGGATACCGAAGGTGTGGTTCTGGTGGTAGAAGCTGCCGGCTAAACAGCTTTAATTTGCCTACACACAAAAAAGCCCCCGGTCTTACGATCGGGGGCTTTTTTTATTGCCGTTGTTAAGTTTTAGAAAGTTAACAGCGGAGCAATTACCAGGCTGACAATCGCCATCACATTAATCAAAATGTTCATCGCAGGACCTGATGTATCTTTGAACGGGTCGCCAACGGTATCGCCAACCACGACTGCGTGATGGGTGTCGGAGCCTTTACCGCCTAAGTTACCTTTTTCAACATGCTTTTTGGCGTTGTCCCAGGCACCACCGGCATTAGCCATCATCAGCGCCATCAATACGCAGGTGATTAAAGCGCCGGTGAGCATGCCGCCCAGTGCAGCCGCACCGAGGAGGAAGCCGACAACCGGCGGTGCGAGGATTGCCAGGGCACCCGGCAGGATCATTTTCCGTAGCGCAGCAGAAGTGGCAATTTCTATGCAACGCTCATTATCCGGCTTTGCTGTACCTTCCATCAGTCCAGGGATTTCTTTGAACTGGCGGCGGATTTCCTTGATCATTTCAAAGGCTGCATCGCCTACCGCACGCATGGTGATCGCTGATACCAGGAACGGGAAGATACCGCCGATAAACATACCCATCAGTACTTTGGGGTTGCTGATGTCCAGACTAAAACCAACAATATTGGCTGAAACGACTTCAATAAAGGCGGCAATAATTGCCAGCGCGGCAAGCCCGGCAGCGCCAATGGCAAAACCTTTACCGATGGCAGCAGTGGTATTACCTACTTCATCCAGACCGTCAGTGATTTTGCGCACCTCTTCACCCAGGCCCGCCATTTCAGCGATACCGCCTGCGTTATCTGCAACCGGACCATAGGCATCAATCGCCATGGTGATGCCAACGGTTGCCAGCATGCCAACGGCACCGATGCCGACACCATATACGCCGGCGCCAGCAGGCAATACCCATGAGGTGACGAAAATAATGCCGGCGATGATCAATACCGGTACCACAACAGATTCCATACCGAGCGCCAGGCCGGATATCATCACTGTTGCCGGGCCGGTTTCACCATCTTTAGCCAGTTTACGCACGGGGGCGCCACCGGTGTAGTACTCGGTGATCAGGCCAATACCAATACCGCCAACGGCACCGGCTACCACACACCACCAAACTGCAGTCGCTATTCCCAGTTGGCTAATGACCACATAGGCTGCAATGATGAACAATACCGCCGCGGTGAAAGTACCATAGCGCAATGCACTGGCAGGGGCTTTAGCCGACATCATCCGCACTAGCAAAATACCTAAAATTGAGCAGATCAGGCCCACCGAGGCCAATGCCAGCGGCAGGAACATTAGATCGCTTTGTCCCCCGAGAATGCTGGATCCCAGTGCGGCTGATGCAATCGCAATGGTGGCGATCATAGAGCCGACATAAGATTCAAAAATATCCGAACCCATACCGGCCACATCACCCACGTTATCACCCACGTTATCGGCAATTACACCGGGGTTGCGTGGATCATCTTCAGGAATACCGGCTTCGATTTTACCTACAAGGTCAGCACCAACGTCCGCACTCTTGGTAAAGATGCCGCCGCCAACACGCGAGAACAGGGCAACAGTTGATGCACCCATGCCAAAGCCGTGAATGGCTTCAGCGTGCTCGGCACCAAAGAAATAATAGAGAAGGCCCAGTCCCAGCAGGCCCATGGAGGCAACGGTTAAACCCATGATGGAGCCGCCAAAGAAGGCGATGGATAAAGCCGCGGCTTCGCCCTTATCTGCCGCCGCAACCGTGGTACGAACATTGGCCTTGGTGGCAGCAAACATGCCGATATAACCGGCTGTGGCCGAAGCCAGCGCGCCTGAAACATAGGCGACAGCGGTATGCCAGGAGGGGAAAAATATAAATAATGCCATAGTAATAGCAATGGCAAACAGGGCCAGGATGCTGTACTCACGGCGCATAAAGACCATCGCACCTTTGTGAATCTCGGCAGCAATCTCGGCAACCTTGCCCTCACCTGCCGGGTTGGCCTTCATCATCATGTAAATTACCAGTGCTGCCAGCAGCCCCAGTACCCCTAGAATGGGTGGGATCAGTGTTTGTGTCATATCCTCTCTCTCGGTTTTTAGTGTTTACAGGTATCGGTAGTTAGTGTTTTTGCCGATATTTAATAAATCCCGCCTATTGTAGGCATAGTTAAGGGTCTCGGCAATTGTTTAACCGCCTTAAGTGGTTGAAAGTTCGACAAAGCGGTATAATTCGTCATTCAAATGCAATTTATTTAAGGATTACCCCATGAGTTTTGATCTAGTGCCTCCAGGGCATGATATCCCCAACGATATCAATGTAGTTGTCGAAATCCCGATGAACAGCCCGGCTGTAAAATATGAAGTGGATAAAAAATCCGGCGCAATTTTTGTCGATCGCATGCTCAAAACTTCCATGCATTACCCCTGCAACTATGGCTATGTACCCCACACATTGTGCGGCGATGGCGATCCGGTAGATGTGCTGGTGGTTATGCCGTTGCCGTTGGTACCCGGGTCAATTATCCAGTGCCGCCCGGTAGGTGTGCTGCACATGGAAGATGAATCCGGTGAGGATGCCAAGCTGATTGCCGTACCCGTAGACAGTGTTACCGGTTACTACCGCCATGTAAACGACGTGCGTGACTTGCCGGATATGTTGCTGGATACCATCTCCCACTTTTTTGAACATTATAAAGACCTCGAGCGCGGCAAATGGGTGAAAATTGACGGCTGGCAGGGTGTTGATGCTGCGCGTCAGGAAATCCTTGATTCTATTGAGCGTTATAAAGCCGAACCGGAAACACCGAATTTCTAGTGTTGAATTTATTCCGGGCCAGGCGGGCAGCATCATGACAGAGCCAGTAAAAGTACATCTTGGCAGCGGCCCCCACCTTATGCCGGGCTGGATTAATGTTGATTACGAAGCGGACTTTAAGCCCGAGGTTGTGGCTGATTTGACCCAGCGCTTCCCGTTCGACGACGCCAGTGTGGATTACATTCACAGCGAAGGCGTACTCTGCCAGTTTGACCTGCCTGCGGGTGAGCATTTTCTCAATGAATGCTTCAGGATCCTGAAGCCAGGGGGTTATATGCGGCTGTTAACCCCCGATTTGCGCCGTTTATTAAGCGCTTATTTAGATGATGCCGAGCGTGGGGAAAATCAGCTGGCGGCATTATGGCAGCGAGAAGTGGAAATCCCGTTGAAATTAAAAACCAGTGCCGAAGTAATCAATATTGGTATTCGTAATTTACATAAATTTATGTATGACAGCCCTACCCTGATGAAGCTGCTGGATGAAAGCGGGTTTCAATCACAGGAGGTTGGTTACCAACAGTCTTCGGTAGCCGCCTTAAGCGGGCTTGATGTACGCACGCCTGAAAATGCGACCTATATGTATTTTGAATGTGGAAAGCCAGTTGATGCATGAGGCTGTTTTCGGGTGAGCTCTTTAGCCTGCCCTGTACTTACTTACCACTCGCCGAATATATTTGCGAATGAGTATGGTAAAAACGACCATATCTCACTTGCTGAAGACCTGGTGCATATATACGCCATGGGTAAAAGGGTTATTCCCCTGACAACGCTGGTTGACTGGCTGATGGGTGACCTGGGTGATGCTGCCATAGAAAATGGTGTCTGTATCACTTTTGATGATGGCTGTTTGCTGGAAATCGAAGATCTTGAATTTCCGCCCCATGGTGTGCAGGTATCATTCTTAAACATTCTCAGGGCGTTTCAAAAACAGCATCCCGATAGCGCCGGTAAGAACTTTGTGGTTACTTCATTTGTAATTGCCAGCGAGTTCGACCGTCGTCAAATTGATAGAAAATCACTTTTTGGCCTTGGCTGGATGGAAGACGACTGGTGGGCTGCGGTCCAGGCTGAAGGTTTGATCGATATCCAGAGTCATGGATGGGATCACAAGCAGGCAATGACCTCAGATGATCCTGATAAACCGGTTCCATTCGCACGCTTTGAAAGCGTGGATGATTATGCCCAGTGTGAACAGCAGGTGCTTCTTGCCAACCAGAAAATTGCAGCAGTGCTGCAGGTCAAAACGCCGGAGTTTTTCGCCTATCCCTTTGGTTCGGCCAGCAACTATATCCGGGAAGAATATTTGCCGGAAAATCGTTCAACCACCGGGATTCGTGCAGCATTCAGCACGGAGCCTGAACACGTGGTTCGCAGTTCAGACCGATGGAATTTGCCACGTTATGTTTGTGGTCGGGATTGGCAGGCACCAGAGCAGTTTACGGCATTGCTGAACAACCAGCTAGCTACAGGCCCGGCCTGAAACATGATCCGGTTGCGGGGCCAAATAATAGCGTTACTGCTCATACCGAGCCTGGCAGTGCTGCTGCCCTGGCCTTTGTTTTTCCGCCTTGCCCGCGGCTTTTCACGCTTTAGCTGGTTGTTTAAGGAGGAGGCTGAGCTGGCTGTTGCAGCAGTGAACTCTACCGATCGCTTTACTGCAGACAGCGTTTGGGAACGCCACTACCGGCTTTATAAAATCGTCGATGCAGCAGATCCCTGGCTCTGCCGTTTCCGCGGCCGAGGCTGGATTAAGCGCTATGTAGATGTTAAAGGTGAGTGGCCCGCAACAATCCCCTTTGTGGCTAGCAGCATGCATTATGGGGCTGGTCTCTGGGCCCTGCGCCATATCAACCTGAGCAGGGCACCAATATCAATGGTGCTGCGTCCCCATGCAGAATGGGAAAGTTCATTTAGTCGGCCGATGCAAGCCTATTTGAAGGCTTATGAGCATGCCATAGTAGATGCCGGGGGCGGACCAATTACACATACTGGGCCTGGGTTGCGGCAACGATTCAAACACGGGCTCGAGACGAATACCAACCAGTTGGTACTTATAGATGTTCCTAGCAATAAAAACACATTGAGCGTTGATTTCCTTGGGCAAACGACCTATTTTGCCAGCGGCTTGATAGACTTAAGCCGCAGCCTGGGCCAGCAGGTTGTGCCTTACGTAATGACCCTGGATTTTAATACCGGGCGCCGGAAGCTGGTTATTGGTACTGTTTTGCCTGAGAACCTTAACCTGGCACAGGCGATGCAGTCGCTGGCTGGTTTTTTTGATCCTTATGTGCGCCAACAATCAGAAGGCTGGCAGCTTTGGGGTCAGTATTCTGCTTTTGTAAACCCTAATTGTGTTGCCGGCGAAGGCTGAGTCTTTTATCCGGAGCCGTCAGGTTTTCGCTATCAGGTGTTTGTGGCACATAATCTAACCCAGCCGTCATTGGTTTCAATATCAATAGCTGAATCAAGTAATCCAGCATAGGCTAAAGCCACCTGCCCTTGCTGCTCTTCGATAATACCCGAGAGCACTATTTTACCTCCGGCTTTAAGCCGTGTTGTTAGTTTCGGGGCTAATTCAATCAGCGGCCCGGCGAGGATATTGGCTAATATAATGTCAGCCCGGGGCAATTCCTGGCCCGGCAGGGCACAGCTGAGCTGTTGGCTTACCTTATTCCTGCGGGCGTTTTCATCAGTGGCAAGTATGGCCTGGGGGTCATTGTCTATTGCGTAAACAATTTTTGCCCCTTTGAGGGCTGCAGCAATGGCAAGAATGCCGGAGCCGCAACCGTAATCAATCACGGTTTTCCCGGTAAATTCCTCTCCGTCTATCCATTCCAGGCACAGCGCTGTTGTGGGGTGGGTTCCGGTTCCAAAGGCGAGGCCGGGATCCAGGTGGATAATGGTGGCATCCGGATCCGTGGGGTAGTCAGTTTTCTCCGTCGTGCTCGGCACTATCCACAGGTTTTTTCCAAAGCGCATGGTTTTGAAGCGTTCCATCCAGCTGCGTTCCCATTGCTGGTCTTCCAGTGTGGAAAAACGAATGGCGCTGGCATGCTGGATAAATTCCATCCTCGAAAGCGACTCGCTAATGGATTCTTTACTGGCATCACGGCTGAACAGGCCGGTAACTGTCAGTTTAGGCCACAAAGGGGTTTCCCCGACGGCCGGTTCAAGCACGGGGTGATCTTCGCTGTCGGTAAGGGTTACTGCAAGGGCACCCAGCTCAAGCAGCTGGTCTTCGAGTTCTTCCAGTTGCTGCTCGCGAATCTCGATGCGGACTTCAAGCCAGCTCACGCGGACATTCCCGTGCTGGTCATTTGGCTTCGGAGCGTTCTTCCAGGCGCTTTTCGAGGTAATGGATATTAAAACCGCCGCGCTTGAAACCGTCGTCGCGAAGCACCCATTTGTGCAGCGCGATATTGGTGTTTATGCCTTCCAGCACCATTTCATCCAATGCAACTTTGAGGCGCGCAATACACTCTTCGCGGTTGGCGCCGTAGCCGATGAGCTTGCAGATCATGGAGTCGTAGTTTGGCGGCACCCGGTAGTCATCATAGAGGTGGGTGTCAACACGAATCCCCGGTCCGCCCGGAGCATGGAAATACTCAACTACGCCGGGGGAGGGTATAAATGTTTCTGCATCTTCTGCGTTAATCCGGCACTCAATCGCATGCCCGCGTAACTGGATATCTTCCTGGGTGTAGCTTAAGGGTTCACCGGCAGCGATGCGGATTTGTTCGGTGACTAAATCAATCCCGGTGACCTGCTCAGTAACCGGGTGCTCGACCTGGATACGGGTGTTCATCTCAATGAAGTAGAAACAATCGTTTTCGTAGAGGAATTCAAAAGTACCAGCACCCCGGTAGTCAATGCGTTTGCAGGCTTCCACACAGACTGTACCGATTTCTTTGCGCTGCTCCGGGGTGATCCCGGGCGCCGGTGATTCTTCCAGGGCTTTTTGATGGCGTCGCTGCATGGAACAGTCGCGCTCGCCCAGGTGGATAGCATTTCCATGGGTGTCGGCGAGTACCTGGACTTCAATGTGCCGAGGGTTTTCCAGGTATTTTTCCATGTACACTTCCGGGTTGCCGAATACGCTTCCGGCTTCCTGGCGAGTTAGGGTTATTGCATTGATCAGGTGCGCTTCGGTATGTACCACGCGCATTCCACGGCCACCGCCACCACCCGAGGCCTTGATAATAATGGGGTAACCGATGCGCTCGGCAATCTCCAGGGATTCTTCATTGTCATCACCTAGCGGGCCGTCAGAGCCCGGCACACAGGGCACGCCGGCTTCCTGCATGGCACGAATGGCAGAAACCTTGTCGCCCATCAGGCGGATGGTTTCCGGACGCGGGCCGATAAAGACAAAACCACTTTCTTCGAGGCGTTCGGCAAAATCGGCATTTTCAGCGAGAAATCCATAACCGGGGTGAACCGCAACCGCATCGGTGACTTCCGCCGCGGCAATGATGGCTGGGATACTCAGGTAGGAATCAGTTGAGGATGCCGGTCCAATACAGACCGATTCATCAGCCATGCCCACATGTTTGAGGTTACGGTCGATGGTGGAGTGCACGGCAACGGTTTTAATTCCCAGGGTTTCGCAGGCGCGCAGGATTCGTAATGCGATTTCGCCGCGATTGGCGATGACAACCTTTTCAAATACGGGCATTTTGCCAGCCTCAGCGAATTACAAACAACGGTTCATCGAACTCAATCGGCTGGCCGTTTTCAACCAGGATTGAGACAATCGTGCCGCTAACCTCGGCTTCAATCTGATTGAACATCTTCATTGCCTCAATAATACACAGCGGGTCACCAACTGAAACTGACTGGCCTACTTTGGCAAAGGCTTCGGCATCCGGGGTTGATGCCGCATAAAAGGTGCCCACCATGGGCGAGCGGACCAGTTCACTTTCCGGGATTTCAGGGGCCTCTTCAACAACCGGTGTTGCTTCGGCCGCAGCTGGTGCGACGGGTGCCGCAGCCGCAACTGGTACGGTTGCTACCGGTACGCTGGCGGATTGGCGGGTGAGGCGTACTGATTCTTCACCTTCAATAATTTCAAGTTCTGCCAGGCTGGAGTTTTCCAGCAGGTCGATCAGGCTTTTTATTTTGCGTAAATCCATAGTCTTGCCTATTAATGTTACCTGGTTCGGTAATTAGGTTGTCGTGGTTATTCGGTAATTTCCATGCGATCAACGATCGCCTGCAATGCCAGCAGGTAGCTGTCACCGGCAAAGCCGCTGATGATACCCATGGCAATATCAGAAAAATATGATTGCTGGCGGAAGGCCTCACGCCCATGAATATTAGACAGATGGACTTCAACAAAGGGAATCTCGACCGCTAATAACGCATCCCGCAAAGCAACGGAGGTGTGGGTGAAGGCTGCCGGGTTAAAGATGATGTAATCGACGCCCTCACTGCCTGCCTGATGGATGGCATCAACCAGTTCATGCTCGGCATTACTTTGTAGGTGGCTGAGTTCATGTCCGCAATTGCCGGCAAACTCTTGCATAAGGGTCACTATTTCAGCCAGGGTACGCTGGCCATAGTGTCCGGGCTCGCGCTGGCCCAGCAGGTTCAGGTTAGGGCCGTTGAGTAATAATATTTTAGCCATTGAAAAGACTGTCCAAGTTGCAGCAAGAGGGAGATTTTGACGCAATTAAGCGAAGATGTAAACAATTCGCTGCCGTATGGTGAAAGATAGCTGGTCTAGTCCATGCTTTTAAGCAGAGCTCCAACCCGCTGGCCAAGATCGTCTTCTTCGAGGATGCCCCAGTCCCACCAACGTACAATGCCTGCCTTATCTACCAGCGCCGAAAAGGGCAAAGAGCCGCTGGTATTGCCAAATGCACGATTGACCTGCATAACGTCATCGGCACCAACAAGCACTGGATAGGTGATGCCAAGGTCGGTAGTGAACTTGCGAACCGCCTGGACATCATCAATGGCGATACCAACTACGGTAAAGCCCTGTGCCTTGTGATCTTCATGAAAGCGCTGCAGCATCGGCATCTCTTTGCGACAGGGACTGCACCATGTGGCCCAGAAATTGTAGAGTACAACCTGCCCGCTAAAGTCTGCAGGTGTAAACAGAGAGCCGTTAATACTGCCAAGGCGATACGCTGGTACTGATTTGCCAGTGAGTTCGGGGGCCGTTTCCGGATTAACCGTAGTTGCTGGGTTTGTGTAATGGCTGGCCGCCCAAAATCCACCAGCCGCCATAACCAGCGCCAATAGCACCGATATCAGCCAGTCTGATCTACGCACAGTATTTATTTCGCTCCCAGGGCGGTATTAATATGCTGGAGGAATTCATCTGCGGGCATGTAGCCCACCATACGGTAGTTTTTCAGCTCCATGCCCCTGCGGTCGTAAAACAAAATGGCCGGAGGGCCAATCAATCCAAAGTGCTTTATCAATGCTTCATCAGTTGCATCGTAGGCGGTTACATCAGCCTGTATCAGCAGGGTGTTTGCCAGCGCTGTGTGGACGCCGGCATCCATAAAGGTTGTTTTTTCCATGCGTTTACATTCCACGCACCAGTCCGCATAAAAATCAAACATCACGGTCTTGCCCTGTGCCCCGGCCTGTTTAACAGCGGCCTCGACATCAGCAATGGATTTTATCTGGCGAAACTGCAGGTGGCTGGCCTCAACCTGGCCACCGGAACCACCAAAACGGGCCAGTGGTCGTGCCCAGTCATCGCCGCCTGCCACGGCACCGATAATCTCCAGCGAGCCCAGTAACAGCAGTATGACCCCCAGCGATTTCCATAACTTACGCCAGCCTCCGCTGGGTTGGGGTAAGGGCTCAAGCGCGCCCAGGTAGATACCGGATGTCAGTATAAGAATGCCCCAAAGTGCCATAATGACACCACCGGGCAGGATCCGCTCAAGGAACCAGATGGCCATTCCCAGCAAGCCGATGCCGAATACTGCTTTAACCGCATCCATCCAGGCGCCCGCCCGCGGGAGTAGTTTTCCAGCCGAAGTACCAATAATAATAAGCGGCACACCCATACCCATCGACATGGCAAACAGGGCGCCACCACCCAATACGGCATCACCGGATCCACCAATTACAATTAATGCGGCTGCCAGTGGCGGGGCCACACAGGGTCCGACAATCAGGGCTGATAACAGACCCATGATAGCGACACCATATAATTTTCCGCCCTGCTGGCGGTTGCTGATTTCACTCAGTTTGGTTTGCAGGCTGGCCGGGAGCTGCAGTTCGTAGAAACCAAACATGGACAATGACAGCAACACAAAAATACCGGCAAAACTGCTGATAATCCATGGGTTCTGGAAGACGGCCTGGATATTTTTGCCAAACAATCCGGCTATGATGCCCACAACGGTGTAGGTTAGCGCCATTGCCAGCACATAAACCAGCGATAAAATAAAGGCGCGACGGGTGGTTATTTTGTCGCCATCACCGGCAATAATGCCCGAAAGTATCGGTATCATCGGAAAAACACAGGGGGTAAAGGCGAGCAATAAACCCAGCCCAAAGAAGGCGAGCATGGCTTTCCAGGGGTGCGAAAGCAACAACTGGGCCAGCCGGTCCTGCTCTGCAACCGGAGGCACATCGTTGGTGTTGTTCGGGGCGGCCGCCTCTACTCGAGTCACCACATCGGCGACGGGTAGTTCTATGCTGACCTGGCGTTGCATCGGTGGATAGCAGATGTCGCCATCACGGCAGCCCTGGAAGTCAGCAGTAATAGTTATTTGTACGGCCGCTCCTGCAGAACGGCTTAACTGTATGGGTACTTCTATCTGGCTGTAATAAACCTCAACTTTGCCAAATTCCGGGTCATCCTTGATTATACCCGCCGGTAGCTGGCTGCTGATAATGCTGATCCCGGCGGCTGGTTCCAGTCGGAACTGAAACTTATCTTTATAAAGGTAATAGCCCGGTTGTGGGGTAAACCGCAGCAACAATTGCCTCGAATCCAGTGCAATGGCCTCATAGACAAAGGCCTGTTCCGGTGGCAGGGCAGCCGCCTTTATGGTGCCAAAGCCATTGCTTTGTCCTAAAAGGCCGCCTAACGCTGAGGCAGCATTGAGTGGTTTAACTGCGCTTGCCTGTTTTGCTGGCAGCTGCACAAGCAGCTTCTGTGATGTTGGCGGATAACAGAGTTCACTTTCTAGGCAGCCTTGTGAGCGCAACTTTAGTACTAGCTCGGTGGCAGCATCGGGTCGCTTTGTTATGGCAACTGTCATTACCATTTTGTCATGCCAGGTTTCTACTTCTTCATCCAGCAGGTCATCAAATTTAGTTATCCCGGGTATTAGCTCAGGCTGTGCAAGCTCAACTTCGGCGGTGCCACTTTTGACGGCCAGGAAGCGACGGTACATATAATGTTTTGGCTGGATGGTAAAGGTAATACCAATGGTGTTTTCATCGAGTACAGAGGCTGTCGGGGAAAAGGCTTCGTCAAAATCCAGCAACTCGTCAGGATCAATGGCAAAAACACTGCCGCTGACCAGCAGGCCAGCGACCAGGGTCAGCAGCTGAAATGATTTAGTAATAACTTGTACGGGCTTAAACATTTATTATTTTCTCTTCTATCTGATACTGGTCTATGACCTTGCATATCGCAAATAGCTGGCATCTTTGTGAACAAAGCGCATTTTACGCCATATTTTCCGCGCGGGCGAACCGCAGCCATTGTGAATAAGCTGCCAATAGGACACTGATTTAGCAAATTTTATCCCTGGTTTGCTTATATTCCGTGAATTTCCCGTAAATTTATGCTGAACCGCCTTGAAAAACCCTGCTCAAACCCCATTTGTTGTCTGTTACCACGTTAATGCCTGATTTTTCCTGCAGCGCGTGAGACTTTTGCTTTAAGGCTGTTTAGACAACCGGAAAGCGGTTATTTCAAGATAATTTAATTCAATTTGGAGACTTTCAATGAAAATTCGTCCTTTGCACGATCGTGTAATCGTCAAAAGAATGGAAGAAGAGCGGACTTCCCCCGGCGGTATCGTCATTCCTGATGCGGCAACTGAAAAGCCGATGAAAGGCGAAATTCTGGCCGTAGGCAACGGCAAGATCCTTGAGAACGGCGATGTCCGTGCCCTCGACCTGAACGTTGGTGACAAGGTTCTGTTCGGCAAATATTCCGGTACTGAAGTTAAAGTTGACGGCGAAGAACTGCTGGTGATGCGTGAAGACGACATCATTGCAGTCATTGACGCTTGATCACTACTTTTATAACCATTAAATAAACAAAATTTGAGGAATTAAGAGAATGAGCGCAAAAGAAGTTCGTTTTGGAGAAGAGGCCCGCCAGCGTATGCTTGCCGGTGTAAATGTATTAGCCAATGCGGTTAAGGTTACCCTCGGCCCTAAAGGTCGCAACGTAGTCCTGGATAAGAGCTTTGGTGCCCCTACCGTGACTAAAGACGGTGTATCCGTAGCCAAAGAAATCGAGTTGGAAGATAAACTGGAAAACATGGGCGCACAGATGGTTAAGGAAGTTGCATCACAAACTTCTGATATCGCCGGTGACGGTACCACCACTGCGACCGTACTGGCGCAGTCACTGCTGCAGGAAGGCCTTAAGGCTGTTGCTGCTGGTATGAACCCGATGGACCTCAAGCGCGGTATCGATAAAGCCGTGATTGAAGTTATTGCCCACCTGAAAGAAATGTCTACCCCCTGTGCCGATAACCAGGCGATTGCCCAGGTTGGCTCTATTTCTGCCAACTCAGATACAGAAATCGGTGAAATTATTGCTGAAGCCATGTCTAAAGTTGGCAAAGAAGGCGTGATCACAGTGGAAGACGGCTCAGCCCTTTCCAATGAACTGGATATCGTAGAAGGTATGCAGTTTGACCGTGGTTACCTGTCACCGTATTTCGCCACAGACCAGGCGACCATGTCGGCTGACCTGGAAACTCCTTTTATCCTGCTGCACGACAAGAAAATCTCCAATGTTCGTGACCTACTGCCGGTACTCGAAGGCGTTGCCAAAGCAGGCCGTCCGTTATTGATTATTGCTGAAGATGTTGAAGGCGAAGCCCTGGCTACTTTGGTCGTCAACAATATCCGCGGTATTGTCAAAGTTACTGCGGTTAAGGCCCCTGGCTTCGGCGATCGCCGTAAAGCCATGCTTGAAGATATTGCTATTCTTACCGGTGCTACCGTGATTGCTGAAGAAGTTGGCCTGTCTCTGGATAAAGCCACACTCGAAGATCTCGGTTCGGCTAAAAAGATCCATATCAACAAAGAAAATACCACCATCATTGATGGTGCAGGTACTACCGAAGATATCGAAAGCCGGGTTAACCAGATCCGTGCGCAGATCGAAGAAGCCAGCTCCGATTATGATCGTGAGAAACTGCAGGAACGTGTAGCCAAACTGGCTGGCGGTGTGGCGGTTATCAAGGTTGGTGCTGCAACTGAAGTTGAACTGAAAGAGAAAAAGGCCCGCGTTGAAGATGCGCTGCACGCAACCCGTGCCGCGGTTGAAGAAGGCGTAGTTCCCGGCGGTGGTGTTGCCCTGGTACGTGCAACCGACACCCTGGATAAACTCGAAGGTGACAACGCTGACCAGAACGTTGGTATTGCCCTCACCCAGCGTGCGCTGCAGGAACCCCTGCGCCAGATCGTTGCCAATGCAGGCGGCGAAGGCTCGGTTGTTCTCAATAACGTCGTCGCTGGCGAAGGCAACTACGGTTATAACGCTGCAACTGACGAATATGTCGACATGATTGCAGCGGGTATCCTCGATCCAACCAAGGTAACCCGTGCTGCATTGCAGAACGCGGCCTCGGTTGCCGGTTTGATGATTACCACTGAAGCCATGATTGCAGAACTTCCGAGTGATGCAGCAGCTCCTGCCATGCCTGATATGGGCGGTATGGGCGGTATGGGCGGCATGGGCGGCATGATGTAAGCGAATTCATTCGCTGATAGCTGCGCTCATCTGAGCTCTAAAAACCCTGCCTCGGCAGGGTTTTTTTTTGCTTACAGGGACGTAAGCAGATCGCGAGCGCATGGATGCGCAAGAGCGATCCCTCCACGCTGCCCTGGTGTATGTCTACTTCCTACAAAACTGGCGGCCGGTGGATGTTTCTCAACTCTTCGAGGCAATGGCAGCACCGGTGCGTTCGCAAGCTTAACGCACCCTACCCGGGGTAATACTGGCAGTTACATGGAATATCCATGACAATACCCCTATGAAATCCCCACCTAAAGCTGAATCACTGCCACCATTAAAACCCCTGTTGATGCCAAAATACTGGCTAAGCTGGTTGCTGGTAGGTTTTTCATGGCTATATTCACGTCTGCCCTTCGCCCTGGGCATGCGAATGAGCCGGGCTCTTAAACCGCTGCTTAAAGCAGCAATGAGAAAACGGGTGGCAATTATTGAGCGTAACCTGAGCGCCTGTTTTCCTGAAAAAAACGTTGCTGAAAGAGCCGCTATGCTGGACCAAAACCTGTTGGCACTCGCCAGTATGCCCGGAGAAACCCTATATGCCTGGTGGCGGAGCCCCGCCTTCTTTGAAAACATTGGCACTGTTCGTGGATTTGAGCATGTTGAAGCCGCCCAGCGCGAAGGCAAGGGTATCCTGTTGTTGAGCGTGCACAGTACCTGTATGGAAATCGGTTCGGGTCTGCTAACGGCAAAAACACCGATTGGTGCTATCTACCGGTCATATAAAAACCCGGTGATGGAATATGTCACCCTGCGGGTTCGTGCCGGCAAGTCTGTTTATATGATCAAAAAACGGGAAATTCGTTCGGCCATGCGCTACCTCAGGGAAGGTGGAGCATTATGGTATGCAGCTGATATGGATGTGCGTGGTGAGCAGAGCTTGTTTGCCCCATTTTTCGGGATTCAGACGGCAACCATGACCGCCCCCCTGCGGTTGGCTAAAGCCGGTAAAGCGGTGGTTATCCCGATGGTGCCGATCCGGCTACCCGGGAATCGTTTCCGCCTGGATATCTTGCCTGCCCTGAATGCGTTCAGCGGCGATGACCAACAAGACCTCGAGTACATGAATGCAGTACTGGAAAAGATGGTTCGCATGGCGCCGGAACAATACTGGTGGATCCACCGGCGCTTTAAAACCCGGCCACCCGGGGAAGCACCCTTTTATTCGGATTGATCACTGCCCTGCCCTGAGCGGTTTAATTCATAAGCTTTGGCATATTTAAGGAAAGCATAAAAAGCCGCGCTACGGGCAGCCATAAATCCGGCCCAGCCGTTTAAAAACTGTCGCCGTAGCAGGTATTCGCGCCAGAAAGCGAACCAGGGATAGAAAAACATTCGCAGGCGCAGCCATTTGCGTGACTGGCGCCATTGCGCCTGGCCGCTGGAATAGGTATTAATTTTCTCAACCTTGGTATGCAAGTCGGCTTCACCTGAATGCAGTAGGTCCCCCGGCAGGGTTTCAACTTTACCGCTGCATATCAGCGCGGCATGCACCGGTACCTCGTTCATCCGGGTTTGCCGGCGGTTAAAAAGACGGATCGGGGTAACCGGTTTGCTCCAGGGGTGTTGCCAGCGCCACAAGAGCCATTCACGACGCTGTAGCCGATAGGCTTCAGCCCGGGGTGTTTTCCTGAGCCACCGGTAAAGGTTGGCCTGCAGGTTTTCAGCCAGCCATTCATCCGCATCCAGCAACAACACCCAGTCATATCCTGCCTGGTTAATGGCGTACTGTTTCTGCTGGCTGTAGTTGTCGAAAGCCCTGGTCTCGATGCGTGCACCATGGCTTAAGGCAGTGGCTACTGTACCGTCAGTGCTGCCTGAATCCAGCACCAGTATTTCATCCGTCAGCGGCTGCCCGGTGTAGCTAAGGGAGGCTAAACAGCGCTCCAGTGTATCGGCATTATTGAAGGTGGTGATCACCGCACTGAGGGCTAGCTGTCTATCTTTGGAGGGCACAATTATTCCCTTCGCCGGAAAGCGCCTAACCAGAGACCTACCAGCCACCAGCTAACCGAGGATAAGAAAGTTCCGTAGTGGGAGAAGTGGGAATTAAACGGCAGCATCAGCAATATCAGTGCCAGGGCGAAGGGCAGCATGGACTGGCGTGAGCAGGCGTCTGCCTGGTGCCACAGCCGGTACATAATGCGGGCCGCCAACAACAATCCAAGCAGGCCGACCAGGCCGGTCACCGCGAGGGTTTCCAGGATCAGGTTGTGTGAGTGATAGCCACCGATGCCGTTGTTGGCAATATGCGGGTCATCCTCGGAGGCGTATACAATATAGGCTTCCCTGAAGCTGTCGATGCCAACACCATTAAGCGGGTGGGCACGGAAGATACGCAGGGAAGTTTCCCAGATAGGCACGCGGTTGGAAAGCGCAAAATCGGTTGCCCGGATTTCACCTGAGCCCAGGCCCATGCTGAGTTCAATGCGTTCCTGTACCAGGGGCGAGGTCTGCCAGGCCAGGCTCAGCAATAACAGGGCGCCGACAGTTGTGATAATAGACAGGCGCAACAATGGCCAGTGATTGCGGCGCGCGGCCCAGAACAGGAACAGCGGAACGGCCAGGGCGATGATCACCCAGCCGGAGCGTACCCCGCTGAGGATGACTACAAACACGGTTAGCGGAATGACTACCAGCAGCCCCCACCCACCCCAGCTGCGACGGACCTGTTCAAACAAAATAGGTGAAAGTACCGCGAGGATCATACCCAGGCGAAAATTTCGCATGCCAAAGGGACCGTTAAGCCGATCGGCTGTATTCGGGTAACCCAGCAGGTCAACTCCGAAAACAAATTGAATCAGGCTGTCGATGACCCAAAAGCCCAGCACCAGTGATATCAGCAGCATGGCGCGGTCGCGCACTGCAGTAAAGCGAGACAGCCAGGCCATTGCCAGCGCCGCAAACAGGAAGCGCAGGGAAACCAGGGTGTGGTACCAGGACCCGGATGGATTAAAGGCATCAAATGATGAAATTGCCATCGGCAGCCACATGCATAAAAACACCAATAACAGTGCCCGCGAGGTAGGCCAGCGTTTAATCGCCCGGTTTTGACGCCAGAACAACACCATGCCGGTGATTGCCAGCAGGCTGAGGGGGATTTCTGCACTTCGTGAGAACGGAATCAATAGCGGGTAAGCTGCAATCAGGATGGCAGCCCACCAGGGGTTTTTATGATAGCCCGGTGCAATCATTGACAGAGCCCCGCATATAAATCAAGGGTGGCCTTATTGGTGGCCTCCAGGCTGTAGTCGTGGTTGGGTTTTATGGCGGGATGCTGTTGTAATAACTGCTGACAGGTTTCCAGTAAGGCTACCTCATTACCCGGCTCAACCTGCCCCTGCGGAAACAGCTCACCCAGCAACTGGCTAACACCGCCGCGATCCCAGGCAACCACCGGGGTACCGACACTGAGGGCTTCATTGACGGTACGACCAAAGGCTTCTGCCTTGATTGAAAGGTTCAACACCAGGTCGGCACGTGCCATTAGATCAGCCATATCCTGACGGTTGCCGGCGTAGTCCAGCTGTTCAGCAATTCCCAGGTCCAGTGCCAGTTCAGAGATTTCATCCAGGTAGTGCTGTTTACCCGCTGACATGGGCCCGACAATCAGTCCATGGACGTCCTCACCTCTGGCAAGCAGGCCAGCCAGCAGTCGGACAAAGCTTTTATGTCCCTTTAAACGGGTAATACGTCCCGGCAGCATCAGCAGTTGGCGTTTGCCGATAGCTGGAAACTGCTGTTCAAATTTTGCCTGCCAGGCTAGAGAAAGCGGATGCTGCCGGTCAAAGTGCTGTTGGTCTACACCCGGAGGAATAATTGTAATTTTATCGGCAACAATACCCGGATAGTTTTCCTGGATATACAGGGCGATGCTGTTGGATACCGCAATAACCTTTTCGCCCCGGGTCATAATGGCACTGTACCGGCTAACCGAATAGTGCCCGTGAACAGTGGTAATAAAATGTGGACGTTGCGCTACGGGCATGGACTGTATGGCTTTCCATGCAATCCAGGCGGGCAGGCGTGAATGGGCATGCACAATATCAGCCGGATTTTCGGTTAACCAGGCGGAAAGCTGGCGGATTAGCTTCAGGGTTTGCAGGCTTTTTTTGCCGACGGGCCAGTGCAAGTGTGCTGCACCACTGGTATGCAACCGTGGACACAGGTCCCCTGCAGTTGAAAATACACTGACCCGGTGGCCTTCCCTGCGGGCGACTTCTGTCAGCTCCAGCACAACTAGCTCGGAGCCCCCGGTTTGCATTGAAGCCAGTAGATGAACTATATGCAAGGACAAAATCCTGTAGTCGTATAAGCCGGGGTTTTAAGCGAGGTTAAAATTAGAACCGCAATAAGGGCAGTGTGCATGGCCCTCAGCATCGAGGGGCAGGAATACCCGGGGATGTGAATTCCATGTTTTCATATTTGGCATTGGACAACTCAGCGGCAGGTCATCACGGCTGATCTGATAGGATTCCTGCGTATTTGCGGGAATCAGGTCTGGGTTGTTAGCATCGGTAGTGTGTGCCAAAGTAGTTTCTCCAATCAATAATCTGTTATTTTAACGCCCGTGGGCGGTATAAGGGAAAAAATCATTCATTCACCGGACTTAAGTGACTCAGCCCGCAGCAGCAGTATAAAAATTTTGTTGCTGGATGATGGGCGTGCAGGCCACCTGCATCAGTCTGAAGCACTAGCTGAATCATTGGCTGAGTCCCTGATCAGGGCGCAAATTAAGACATCGACTAATAACTCCACTTCAGCTGTGGAGCTTGCACGAATCCCGTTAACTGATGCTGGAGTACTTACCCGGCTGGAATCGATGACCGTGCTGATTGGTTGCGGCCGACGGGCGGCAGAATGCTCCCGCTCGATGAAGAAGCGTTTTGGGTCTAAAATAAACAGCATACAAATCCTCAATCCTGTTGTCGCCGCCGCCAGCATGCATGAGCATTACTGGGACTGGCTGCTGGTACCCCGGCATGATCAGCTGAGGGGACCTAATATCCTTAATTTTGTTGGATCCCTGGTTAAAACGCCCCCACCCCCCACACCGGGTACCGCTCGTTTGTTGTTGCTACTGGGTGGAGCTACAGCTTACCTGCGCTGGGATGAATCCAGCCTGAACGTCTGGCTGGATGAGGCCGGGATGCAGGAACTGCCGGTTGTAGTTTGTCCATCACGGCGTACTCCGCCCGCAATATTGGACCTGCTCAGGCGTTGCTCAGAGCAAAATGCAGGCTGGCAGTATGTGGAAAATAATGATCTGGTCGCTTACCGGCAGGCTTTGGCGCAAGCCGCTGAGTTTTGGGTCAGTGGTGACTCCATCAACATGCTTGCGGAGGCCTGCGCCAGTGAACGGCCGGTGAGGGCATTAGGTGCACAGCTGGCGCGCGGTAAAGTCAAAAGGTATATCCGTGAGCTGGATGATTTGGGGCGCTTTGATGGTATTGTGCCGATCAGGGAGGCTGATAGAGTTGCCGAAGAACTGATTAAGCGGGGCGCCTTGCTAGGAGCCCGTCGGGTTTAACATGATCTACTGCGGAAAAGCCGAGCTTGGCCAGGTTCTCCGCTCTTATGCGTTACATAGCGTTGCTATTACCGAAAAATCTGGCTCAAGTCTTCTTTCCCTCATTACGATCGGTCAAATCCGACAGGCTCCTGGGGTTTAATCACTGAATCCTTAGTCCTCGCCCTGCTCCATTATTCTTTCCCAGGCAGCTTGGACTGCGGACATGGTAAGCGCATCTTCTGCGGCGATATTGCCTGAGGTTGTTCGCTGCAGCGTCAATTGCTGCCGGCTGCGGCTTAATTGCATCCAGGCATCAATCAATTGGCGGGTGGTTGTGTTGTCCAGCAAGCCACATTGCCTAAGCGTTTCAAGTTGACCAGCAGTATCGTGAGGCAACAGCGGTTGCCGATTTCCGGCTGCATTAGCCAGGATCCCGTATTGGGCGATAAATTCGATATCACCGAGTCCGCCGGGGGCGTGTTTAAGCTGTTGGTAGCGGGTTTTCACTTCCAGCTGGGCACGCATTTTGTGGCGCATGGCAACGACTTCGGCTCGGAGTTTGTTTATTGAGGTATGGGTTTTGCTCAGGGTGCTGATGCGTATTTCCTTGAATCTATCGGATACAAGCCGGTTACCGCAAACTGCCCGTGCGCGTGTGAGGGCCTGGTGTTCCCACAACCATGCCTGGTTTTCCTGATAGCGGGCAAAAGCATCAACCCGGCTTACCAGGGTGCCGGCTTTACCATTGGGCCGCAGGCGCGAGTCAACACTGTAGAGCCGCCCTGCAGGAGTGAGTGTGGTGAGGAATGCGATCAGGCGTTGCCCGATTCGGCTGGCGTATTGTTCGACTCCCAATACTTTGTCACCATCGGAAGTAAGTTCGTCGGGACTGACCCCGGTCGAGTTCAGCTGATAGAGGAATACCAGGTCCAGGTCCGACTCATAGGTCATTTCCCGGGCGCCCAGGCTGCCGTAGGCAATTACCGCCCAGGCGAGGCCATCAACGACACCATGGCGCTGTTCAAGCAGGGCACTAACCGCATCCAGGCAGGCCTGCAGGATGGTGTCAGCCAGGTCGGATAAAAAGTGCTGGGCATCCCGGCTGTTGAGTTCACCGCTGAGCTCGGCGGTGGCAATCCGCAGCTGCTGGCCGCGTTTGTATTGGTTAAAGTTTTCCAGCAGGGATTCGTTGTCATCACTGTTGCTGACCAGGCGCCGGAGGCTGGCCTGCATCTCATCCTGACTGGCTGGCTGGTTTACTTTGGGATCTATTAAATCATCCAGCAGAACCGGGTAACGAATAACCTCCGCAGCCAGCCACTCACTTTGGGTGAAAAGCTGTAACAGGCGCTCCAGGGCATGTGGGTGCTCAATCAACAAAGCCAGATAGGCGCTACGGCGACTGACTGCGGTGATGAAGGTGAGCAGGTCCTGCCAAACAGCAATGCCCAGGGGATTATTGGTGTTAATTTCCAGAACCTTTTCCAGCAAGCGCTGCGAACGTTCCCTGGCACGCTGGCTCAATGGTAACTTTTCCAGCTGTTGCAGGCCGACTGCGAGAGCATCCTGTTCATCAGCTTCAAGCTGTATGCCGGCCTGCTGCCAGTCACCCTGTATTAATGCAGGATAGCGGGGGCTGTGTTTGTCCCTGGGCGCATCAGTATTGAACAGGCCTGAGAATAGTCGCTGTATGGTCTGCTGTTGCAGTTGCAGCTTTTCCAGCAACAGTGGCCAACTGGATAGTCCCATCGCACAAGTAAGGGCTTGCTGGTCCTCGGGGCTGGAGGGTAAATGGTGTATCTGCTGGTCATGCAGTGCCTGCAGGCGATTTTCCAGGCGCCGCAGAAAAATATAAGCCCGCAGCAGCGCTTCCGCGTTATCAGTTTCCAGTAACTGGTTGGTTACCAGTGCCTCGAGGCTGGCGAGGAAACTGGTTTGGCGCAGTTCCGGATTGTGGCCACCGCGCAGCAACTGGAAGCTCTGGACAAAAAACTCCGCTTCCCGAATACCCCCGGACCCACGTTTAAGATCGATACCGAGGGTGCTCTTGCTACTGATTTTATCGGCATCGAGGCGAATCATCTGGTGCATTTCACGCAAGGATTCAATCGCCCCGTAATCCAGGTAGCGACGGTAAATAAAGGGCCGCAACTGCTCTAACAACTCGTTACCACTGGCAATATCCCCGGCAACCGGGCGAGCCTTAATCAGTGCATAACGTTCCCAGTCCCGGCCTTCGGTCTGGTAATACTGTTCCAGGGCACCGACGGAGGGAACTAGCGGGCCGGACTGGCCGTGCGGGCGCAGGCGGGTATCAACCCGAAAAACAAAACCGCTAGCCTGGATAGAGGACAGGCACTTGATCAGCCGTTGTCCGAGGCGATTAAAAAACTGTTCGTTACTGATCCTGCCACGGCCGAGCTTATTGCCCGCTGTCCTGCCGTGGCCGGTATGGAAAAATATTAAATCAATATCAGAAGACAGATTGAGCTCGCCGCCGCCGAGCTTGCCCATTGCCAGCACTACAAAGCGGGCTTTAGAGCCACCTTCACACAACGGCTCTCCGTGTTGCCCTGAAAGTTGCCCGTGCAGCTTATCCAGCGCATATTGGGTGCAAATTTCAGCCAACAGGCTGAGGTCGTGCAGGGTCTCTGTGATCTCGGCCTGCTCATTTATGTCACGCCAGATAATCCGCAGCATTTCACGATTACGAAAATGGCGCAATCCAGTATCGAGATCGGCCTTCTCAACTTGCCGCTCAAGTTCATCCTTGGCAGGCGGGCTATCAGTCCTGAGCCGGGCCCATAACTCAATTAGCCATGGAAGCTGCTGCCCAAGTTTTTCTGCCGCCCAGGGAGAGGCTGCATGCAACTTCAAGAGTTTAGTTTTGGGAAAATCCCCGGCGGGCATGCCCCCGGGGTTTTGCCAAACCTCCTGGAGACTGTGGAGCCAGTTGTTCGCCGCAGATACCATTTGCCTAGTATATCTCGATCACCGGATGGCAATAGGCCTGTTGTCACTTTTGGCGAATATTCCAGAAGCCGGCAGGTGATATAATCGCCGCCAAGTTTCTTATGTAGTTAACACATGCATCTTATCTATAATCTGGCTATATACCTGCTCACACCCGTGCTTTTACTGCACCTGCTCTGGCGCGGTTTGCGTGATCATGATTATTTGCACCGCTGGAGCGAGCGTTTTGGTTTTTTCCAGCCACCAAAGGTTACCAGCGGCATTGTTGTGCATGCGGTTTCAGTGGGTGAGGTTAATGCTGCAATACCCCTGATTCGTGGCTTGCAGGCGCGTTGGCCGGATATTCCCCTGGTGGTGACCGGTTTTACCCCGACAGGTTCTGCCCGTATCCAGGAAATCCTTGGGGATTCTGTATTCCATATTTATGCACCGCTTGACCTGCCCGGAGCAGTGAAACGATTTTATTCACGCATACAGCCGCGCATGTTGATCATAATGGAAACTGAAATCTGGCCTAACCTGTACCGCAAAGCGGAAAAACTGGGCATTCCGGTAGTTATCGCGAATGCTCGGGTTTCTGAAAAATCCCTGAAGGGTTATCAGATGCTTCCACGCCTTGCGGCTGAAGTGCTGGGCTCGGTTGCCTGGGCCGCAGCACAAACAGAAACAGATGCTGCACGCCTGATCCAGTGTGGCACACCATCCTCGCGGGTTGATGTCACCGGCAGCCTGAAGTTTGATATCCGGGTACCGGCAAGCCTGTTGGAAGAGGGTGAAATCATTCGCCTGGGCTGGGGTTTTTCCCGTCCGGTGCTTTTGGCTGCCAGCACCCATGAAGGTGATGATGAGCCGGTCCTGGATGCTTTTGTTGAGGTACTAAAAAACCATCCAGATGCGTTATTAGTGCTGGTGCCGCGGCATCCGGAGCGCTTTGGGCGTGCTGCCCAGCTGGCCAAAAGCCATGGCCTGGTTATTCAGCTACGCAGCGAAACTGAAATCTGTGCACCAAAAACCAACTGTTTTGTGGTTGATGCCATGGGTGAGTTGCTGCGTTATTGTGCTGCCTCTGATGTAGCTTTCGTCGGCGGTTCTTTTGCACCACTCGGTGGCCACAATGTGCTTGAACCCGCGGCCCTGGGCAAGCCGGTACTGTTTGGTCCGCATATGTTTAATTTTGCTGAAATAAGCGCCCGCCTGGTGCAGCGCGGGGCAGCGATGGAAGTAGCAAATGCTGAACAGCTGGCAGACTCGGTATCTTCGTTGTTTTCTGATCCAAACCGTTGTGACCAGATGGGAAGGGCGGGCCTGCGCCTGGTTAGCGAAGGCAGGGGTGCGCTTTCACGCACCCTCGATCAAATAGAAAAGATTCTTTAAGAATTATCTTCAGGTAAAAGCTCGACTTCCGCAGTTTGCAAGAGGCTATTTACTGTTTCCAGATCATCCCGGTTAAGGATGCCGGTAGCCTGGCGCAGTGCCAGGTGGGAGAGAATATAGGTATGCCGTGCAGTCGAGTAGTTCTGAGCGGAGCGCCAGTAGGATTGCTCGGCAATCAGCACATCAACAATGGTTCTGGTGCCGACTTCAAAGCCGGCCTGGGTGGCTTCCAGCGAGCTTTTAGCTGAGATCAGCGCCTGCTTCAGGGCCTGGACTTCTTCAATACCGGCTTCAATCGCATTGTAGGAGTTTTTGGTCTGGCGCATTGCTGCGCGCTGTTCGGCTTCGAGGTCGTCGAGTGCTGCGTTGTGGAAATAGCTTGCCTGGCGAGTTTGGGATGAGATTCGACCACCCTGGTAAATGGGTATATTTAACTGCAGGCCGTAATTCATACTGTTGCTTTCAAGCTCTACCAGGTCAACACCACCGGCATTAAAAACAGGGTAGTTGTTATTAATGCTGTTGTTGTAGCTGGCAGAAAGGCCAATGGTAGGGTAGTGGCCGGCACGTTGTGCGCTAATGGTTTCGTTGGTAATGTTGGTGGCAATCTGGCGGGCCCTGACGCTGGGATTGTGCTGCAAAGCCATATCCACCCAGCCCTGGGAGTTGGCAGGCTCGGGACGCTCGAGTGGCAGGTCTTCAGTCAAACTGCTGTATTCCTCAAACATCACCCCGGTGCGTTCACGCAGGGCTTCTTCGGCATCCAGCTTGGCATTCACTGCACGAATCACGGTGGCCCGTGCCTGGTCATAACTGGCCTGGGCATTGTGAACGTCAGTTACCGCAGTTAATCCGACTTCATAACGCTGTTCTGCCTGTTCAAGCTGGCGTTTTAGGGCTTTTTCCTGGGCCCGGGAAAACTTAACCCCGTCACGTGCGTTCAGCAGGGTGAAGTAGCGCGAGGCAACATCGAGTAAAAACAGCTGGTATGTGGCCTGGTAGCTTGCTTCAGCCTGGTCCACCTGCTCGCGGGCAATGGAATACTGTTTGTAACGGCTCCAGTCAAATACGGATTGCTGCAGGCTGACGCCGTAATTTTCGGTATCGATATCATTATCAGATACTTCAACGCCGGAAATATCTGCGCTGGAGTTGCCGCCGTTAATGCCGGCGGTAGCGGATATGTTGGGCAATAAGGCAGACAGGGCCTGTTTTCGGTTTTCGCCGGTGGCGTCACGCCGCCAGGCCTGGGCCTTGAGGCTGGGGTCATTTTTAATGGCCATATCAACGACGCCGATCAGGTCAACTGCCGGAGCTGTAGTTGCAGTTAAAAGACCGCATAACACCAGGGCACTGCTTAATATTTTCTTTTTCATAGTCCGCTCTGTCCTTCCTCGACCAGATAACGGTCGGGCAATAAATTATTGATTCTAAAATTCAAACTCAACGGCGCGCTCGGCATTTACCAGTAACGGCAGGTCGGTTTCAAATAAATTTTGCTCTTCCCAGTTGGAGATGGTCAGGCGCTTCAGCAGGCGCGCTTCCATTGCCGGAGATTCGCCACTGATAATAAATAGCCTGCCACCCGGATTAACCCATTCCATAAAGACTTTTGGGATATCCCGAACACCGCCGGTAACCACCACAACATCATGGGCCTGTTCCGGCATCCAGCCATTCAGGGCATCTCCGGTAAAACATTCAATGTTTTTGATTTTCTTGTTCTTGAGGTTCTTGCAAGCCATTTCTGATAATGATGGATAAATGTCGACAGTACACACCGATTTGCCAAGTTTTGCCAGGCAGGCGCTAAGAAAGCCGCTGCCGGTACCAATTTCGAGTACGGTTTCATCAGCTTTAAGGTCAAGGGCCTGCAATAATCGGCCTTCAATAACCGGTCGCATCATCTGTTGACCCTCATCCAGCGGTATCGCCAGGTCTGCAAAGGCCAGTTTACGGTATCGTGCCGGCACAAAATCCTCCCGCTGGGTGGATTCCAGGGCTGCCAGGACCCGATGGTCGGTGACCTCCCAGGGTCGGATTTGCTGCTGTACCATATTACTTCTGGCCTGATCAAAATTCATACTCATGCTGTTCTACCTGTTATCTTGAGTGGGGCTATAGTTATAAGGGGTTAAGGTTAATTGTATGTGCTGGTTTGAGCAAGCTGGAAACCCGATTTGACTGCTTTAGATCAATTATTTATCGTATCTTGCCCCGGAAAACAGCTTTGAAGCGAGAAACTACTGTCACGCCAGTGCAGATTGCGGGTTTTTACCATCAGGATAAAGTGCCATTAGTCACAGCAGGGCGTAACTGATACTATTTGTCCTCCCTGGGGTTAAATTTTTCAGGATTTTTACAGCCTTTCAATAAAATACGTGTGATGAACATAATAGTTACAAATAAGATGCAAGATAATGCCTGATCTTCCGGTCATGACAGATGAAGAGCGTAATATTCGCTTTGAGGCGCTGGCTCGGGAATATGGCACCGACCTTTATCGCTACGGGCTGTGGCTGTGCCACAACGATGCCCTGGCCAAGGATCTGGTGCAGGAAACGTATTTGCGTGCATGGAAGGCTTTGCACACGCTAAAGGAGCAGGCTGCGGTCAAGGGCTGGCTGATTACGATTCTTCGGCGTGAATTTGCCCGTACCTTTGAACGTAAGGTGCCCAAGTTCACGGACCTGGATTCAGTGGTCATCGAGGAAACCCGAGACCTGAAGCCGGAAGAGCAGGTAGAACGAAAGATGCTGCGTGAAGGCATATTGCGTTTGCCGCCAAGGTACCGTGAACCACTGCTGTTGCAGGTGGTTATGGGCTATAGCTGTGAAGAAATAGCACAGCAGCTGGGCCTGAGTAAAAGTGCCGTAATGACACAGTTGTTCAGGGCCAGGGAAAAATTGAAAATAATGCTGCAAAAGGACGGCATAAGCGGAAACATACATGAACTTTTCTGACTTTAAACAATGGCTAGGTGCTGAGCCGTATGCACGGGAACCCGAGGTTCTCAAGGCACGCAACAGCGACCCGGCGTTCGAGGAGGCAGCCCGTGAGGCTGAGGCTTTTGAACACAAGCTGGAAAGTGCCATGAGGATTGAAGCGCCTGAAGGCCTGCTCGCAGACATTCTTGCGCTGACAGAAACTGAAGTTAGCACAAAACCGACAGTTAAAGCACGTGGCCCCTGGGTTATGGCGCTGGCTGCCACGGTATTCATGGCCGTTGGCGCAGCCTCTGTATTGCTCTGGCATCAGCAGCATTTTTCCAGCGTGGAAGATTATGTACACCAGCATATGAGCCATGACGGCGGGCGGGTATTGGCCAGCGCCGGTGATATCACCGGGGTAACCATGGCGCAGGTTAACCAGGTCCTGGACCCGTTTTCTGCCACGGTAGATGCTGATTTATTAGCTAGAATCCAGTTTATTAAAACCTGTCCGACCCCCGATGGGGATGGCGCACACTTTGTTATCTCAACACCTGACGGCCCGGTAACGGTTATCTTTATGCCGGAAACGGCTACCAAAGGTGTCGCCCAGTTTGATGTTGATGGTCAACGGGCGCACGTGATTCCCCTGAAGAAAGGTTCAATCGCAATAATCGGCAGTAATGACCAGCAGGTAGAGGCAGTAACGCCCTTGCTGGAAGCCGGTATCCAGCCTCAGCGCGCTGACACCTGAAGTAGTACTTATTCCACTCCCTGAGGCCAGTCCTGATCTGGTATCGTATAGCTATCTGTTAATTGTTTTTCTGGAGTATTGCGATGTCTAGCTGGATTAAGTGGGGTCTGCCCCTGGTGCTGTTATTGCTGCTGACCCTGGGGGCTATGTTTTATCTTAACCATGAGCCGGCCCTGTTTGATGTGAATGAAAATGCCAGGATCAGCCTCAAGGCTGATCAAAAAATGGTCACTGGTTTCACTACCGGTGCGACCATGCTAAAAGTTGGTGACACCCTGCTGCATAAGCGCGGTGGCTATTTGAGTAATGACGTCATGCCACCCTGGGTATTTTTGGATAATGTACCGAACTGGGAGTTTGGTGTATTGACGCAGATGCGCGACATGGCGCGCGCTCTGCGCAATGATATTTCACGCTCCCAAACCCAGTCTACAGAAGATAAAGACCTGGCTATACTGGATGCCCAGCTACATTTTGACCACGCCTCCTGGATGCTTCCGCGGACTGAAAAGGAATACCAGAAAGCACTGGATGGAATGGAGCGGTATTTGTATCGCTTATCTGATCCCCAGCAGCAAAATGCCCAGTTTTATGCCCGCGCGGACAACCTGCGTGACTGGTTAAGCTATGTTGAAAAACGCCTCGGCAGTGTTTCCCAGCGGCTCTCCGCCAGCGTAGGCCAGGAAAGGGTTAACACCGATTTAAGCGGTGATCCTGATGCCACCCAGTCTACTACCACGGCAAGTGATGTGAGTGTAAAGACATCCTGGTTTGAAATTGATGATATTTTTTATGAATCACGTGGTACTACCTGGGCACTGATCCATTTCATGAAGGCGATGGAAATCGATTTTTTTGAAGTATTGAAGAAGAAAAATGCAGTCACCAGTTTCCGGCAAATTATTCGTGAACTGGAGGCCACCCAGACGCCATTGCATAGCCCAATGGTCTTGAATGGGAGCCCGTTTGGCCTGTTTGCAAATCATTCCCTGGTAATGGCTAATTATATTTCCCGTGCCAACGCCGCCATTATTGACCTGCGCATATTACTGGAGCAGGGTTGATGCGTGGTCTGCTGATGTCAGTGAACCTGGTGGTCGGCCTGCTGCTGTTGTCAGCCTGTGCGACCGAGTCTGATACGTTTGATGACAAGCGCCGGGGCCAGTCGTTTGTCTGCCATAAACAAAAGCAGACCCTATCGCTGTCCAATGCGGATTTCCTACGTCATTTAGACCATGGTGATAGCGCCGGGCCCTGCCCGTATGAACAATAAATTCCTTTTTTCCCAGAGCTGAGTTCGCTATGGTTAATGCAGATATCACCTCCCGTCCGCTCCCCTATGAGGGCCAGCTGCAATCACGCATGCGAGGGGATATTGAACTGGTTGTTATCCACTGTACCGAGTTGCCTGACCTGGTCGAGGCGCGTGAGTATGGTGAACAGATTCACTATCCACAGAGCGGTACCGGTAATTCCGGGCATTTCTACATTGACCGTGACGGCAGGGTAGAGCAGTGGGTGGATCCGTTACAGATTGCCCATCATGTGGCGAATATGAACCGCAACAGTATTGGTATTGAACTGGTCAATCAAGGTCGCTATCCGAGCTGGTACGATAGCCGGCATCAGCAGCCGGATGAACATTATCCGCAGATACAAATTGCTGCGCTGGCGGCTTTGTTAAAGCAGCTCACAAAAACATTTCCTAATCTGGGTCAAATTGCAGGACATCAGGACCTGGATACCCGTAAAATTCCGTCTGAGGATGACGCCGCAATATTAATTCAACGTAAAATCGACCCGGGTCCACACTTTCCGTGGCAAGAGGTTTTGGCTGGAACAACGTTGCAACGAGTAAACGCGAATGGGTAATCAACAGCACTGGGAAGAGCGTTACAGGGGAACAGAGCCGGAAAAGCTAACCTGGTATCAAGCGCACCCTGAGCAATCACTAAGATGGATTACTGCGAACTGCAAACCGGAGCAAGCGCTAATAGATATTGGTGCCGGCGCATCAACACTGGTAGATCATTTACTGGAGCTTGGTTACGGTGATATTACCCTGCTGGATTTATCAGCGCAGTCCCTGCAGGAAAGCCGAGCACGGCTGGGTTCTCGTGCAGATCAACTGCAGTTGATAACAGCCGACATCACCAACTGGTTGCCTATAAAAGAGTATGTATTATGGCATGATCGGGCCGTTTTCCATTTCCTCACAGATGCCACAGACCGGGCAGCTTATAAAAAATCCTTGTTAGCTGGTTTACCGGTTGGTGGAATATTGATCATGGCAACCTTCGCGATTAGCGGACCGGAAAAATGCAGCGGCCTGCCTATTGTTCAATATTCAGCCGAAAGCCTGCAGGTAGAGCTTGGCCCACAATTTAAGCTGCTGGAAACCCTGCAGGAACAACACCCGACCCCGGCAGGTAACAGTCAGTTATTTAACTGGTGTTTGTTCAGGCGCAAATAGCTTAACGCGTGGGCATAAATGCCCACCCTGGCATGCGGTATCACGTAGATGAGCGAGGTAGCGCCGGGGTTTACTCGTAACGCAAAGCGTCAATCGGGTCCAGCTGTGATGCCTTTGCCGCCGGCAGTATGCCAAAAATGATGCCCACGGCAGCACAAAAGCCGAAGCTGAGGAAAATGGCCCATAAAGGTACGAAGGCAGATGGAAAACCCGGTAATAAAGAGGCCACCAGGGCACCCAGCCCGTAGCCGATAGCGATACCTACAAGACCGCCAATCATGCTTAAGGTGAGGGCTTCAATCAGGAACTGCAAAAGAATGTCCTGCCGGGTTGCGCCGAGGGCTTTGAGTATCCCGATTTCGCGGGTTCTTTCGGTTACCGAAACCAGCATTATGTTCATAATGCCGATACCGCCGACCAGCAGGGAAATACCAACGATTCCAGCAGATACCGCAGTAATCGTATTCAACACTGCATTAAATGACTCGGTTAATTGCTCAGCCGTTTGCACCCTGAAATCATCCGCCTGGCCGGCCTTGAGTTTGTGTTCCTTGCGCAATACCCGCCGAATCCGACTTTTTACCTCTTCCAGCCGATTCATATCATCTACCAATAACTGAATTTGTATATCCAGGTCACGGGTTGTACCCATTATGCGACGGGCTGTACCATACGGCAGGAGAACATAATCATCTTGTGAAAAACCCAGTATTTCACCGCGCCTTTCGATCACGCCAACTATCTTGCACCATTCATCACCGAGCATAAAAAATTCCCCGATCGCGGGCTTCGGTATTTCAAGGTTGTCGATAACATCTGCACCTACGGCGCATACCAGCCGTCGTCGACTATTATCATCGCGGGTAAAGAAACGCCCCTCCTGGGGATATACCCCATTGACTTGCAGATAACTGGGGCCGATGCCAATAACCCGGGAAAAAGCGGTCTGCGAGCGATAACTAATGGCGCCCTGGCGGCCGGTTTGGGTAAAAAGAATCGGGGTTATATGGGAAATTCCATCAATCTGGCGGGAAATTGCCTGCATATCGTTATCATTCAATTTTGCCAGCTTACCCCGCAGCTGCTGTTTGAATGGCGTGTGCGAACGCACGGTTAATGAATTGCCTCCAAGCCCGGCAAACTGTGCATTGATGGTGTAGGAGAGTCCCTGGACTATCGATACCACCGCGATCACTGAGGTGACGCCGATGATGATGCCCAAAGACGTTAGCAGCGAACGGAATCCGTGGGCGCGAATGGATTCAAATGCTGAGCGGAAGCTTTCAAAGATCGTATTCATATGTGCCCCGCTTTAGTCTGTCGTTCGTCGCTAGCTACTTTGCCGTCCTCAAGGCGAATTATCCGCTCACAGTGTTTAGCGATGTCGGCCTCATGGGTCACCATAATGATGGTTTGCCCGTCATTATGTAATTGATCAATCAGGCCCATAATCTCCTGGCTGGTTTTGCTGTCGAGATTACCGGTCGGCTCATCAGCCAGTAAAATGGCCGGCCGGCCAACCAGGGCGCGCGAAATCGCTACTCGCTGGCGCTGGCCGCCAGACAATTGATTGGGCAAATGATCCATGCGGTCGCCCAGGCCCACATGCTCCAGCGCTTCGCTGGCAATGCGCTTGCGTTCAGCCAGGGGAATACCCCGATAAACCAGTGGCTGCATAACATTTTTCAGCGCCGAGGCACGCCCTAGCAGGTTGAAGCTCTGGAATACAAAGCCAATCTGTCGATTACGGGCTTTTGCCAGTTCACCCTCATTCATATCGCCGACATCAGTGCCATTGAGCAGGTAACGACCTTTGGTAGCACGATCGAGACAGCCCAGGATGTTCATCAGGGTGGATTTTCCTGAACCGGATGAACCAACGATGGCAACGTATTCATTACGCTTGATGGTCAGGCTGACACCGTCCAGTGCGTTCAGCACCTGACCACCCATCTCATAGGTACGGTAGACATCGTGCAGCCGGATAACCGCCTGATTTGTTGCAGATGGAGACATTAACCCGGACATTCCATCAGGCTTAACCTTCATCATCCGAATTATTATCGGACTTGTCTTTTTTCTTTATTGAGACTTCATCGCCATCAACCATATTTAGCAAGGTACGATAGGGGCCGATAATAACCCGCTGGCCTTTATTCAGGCCGCTGGTGATTTCCTGGTCGCTGTCGCTGGAGATGCCGATTTCAACGTCCCTGCGCACGGCCTTGCCGTTTTCCAGGAGATAGACGTAGGTTTGCTCTTCCTCGCCTTTGCTGTCCTTGTCTTCTTCATCCAGGCTTTCATCATAGAGCACAGCCTGGACCGGAACCGATAAAGCCTCTTCAGCTGATTCAGTATAAATGTCCGCACGCACACTCATGCCGGGGCGGATGCCTAATTCATCTTGCTCATCCAGCAGGATTTTAACCAGGAAAGACAGGCTTTGCTGGCCCAGTGCCCGGCGGGCTACTGTGGCTATCGACTCTATCGTTCCAGCCAGCGGTATATCGGGATAAGCGGCGGTGTAGATGTCTGCTTTCAGGCCTTCGCGAACCTGGGCGATATCTGCTTCATCAACCTGTACCTCGGTCAATGTTGCTGACGGGTCGGCGATGACCATCAGGGTGGACCCGGGAATGTTGGTGGTGCCTGCTATTACGGTTTCACCAACCTTGATATCGCTTTGGATAACAATGCCGTCAATCGGTGACCTGATCCGAGTTTTGCTGAGCAGGTCTTCGGCTTGATCCAGCACCGCACGTGACTGCAACAGCGACTCCTGCAGCGAGCGCAGGTCAACCCGTGATAAGGCAAGTTCGCTCTCCAGCGCCTGGTAGCTATCCTCATCAACCAGCCGGCTCTTAAATAATGACTTCCTGCGCTCAAAGCGGTCTTCCAGGTTGTCTATCAGCAGCCGCTGGCGCTCAATGGCTATTTGCTGAATCCTTACACGGGCTTCCGCCTGTTCGACCTGTGCCTGGAAGTTTTTTGGATCCAGGGTAATAACCAGCTGACCCCGGGTGACGATGTCTGCTTCTTCGACATGCAGCTCAATGACCTGACCAATCACTTCAGAGCGCAGTTGAACCTGCTCGCGGTAGGCGAGTGTGCCTGCAGCCAGGATCGAACTCCTGATCAACTTGTATTCAACTTGCTGCACTTCGACTTGTTTGGCTTCTTTGCCATCAGTTAGCTTGGAGATTAACGGCAGCCCCACAAGTAATACTGCCAGGCCGGCAAATATAAGTATTTTTTTCATTCGAGTTTCCGCTAGATAATAATAACAGCCCAGATGCCGAATATGATGGCCCAGGGCAGCAGCACAATAATGCTGGATTTCAGCGTTGAAGCCCCGGTCCAGCGGCTATAGCCGATTATCATCAGCAACCACACCCAGATATTGAGCAGCGACAGGGTGCTCGCCCAGCGGAACCAGGGATCGCCGGGGCTGGCATGGACCAGCAGGGCATTTAATGATGTCACCTGAAGGCTTTCTACCGATACCTGGTTGCTGTCGGACATCAGGATTAGTATCAGCGATGCAATGCTGGCAAACACTGCTACAAAGTTAGCCCATACAGAAAATGAAAACCATTGTCCAAAGCCAATTTGAGCGGCTGTAGTCAATTTGTTGGCGAGGTGAAAATATATTGCCAGGATCAGATAGATAATGAGGCTGACTATAGGAATTGCAGCGACGGTTATCCACATAGATCGTCCGGGCTGCATGAAAGCGCGGATACCTTCAGCCGCTTCAGCACGAATTTCAGCGGGTTGCTGACGAATGGTTTCCTCAACTAGCCAGGAAAAATCTACCCAGCCATAGTAGTAGTAATACATGCCGGCGGCTATTAATGTACTAATCAAGTAAGGCCATATCCACCAGGAGGTGTGTGCTTTTACTTCATCAAAGGCCTTGCCGGGTGAGGCAATGATATCTACCAGTGCGTTAAATAGAGTATAGGAATTTCCTGACATTTTACTACCCTCTCAAAAGTGTCAATATCAGTACTTATTGTACTCTTATTTCGG
>JADFVZ010000049.1 GCA_015222805.1 Pseudomonadota bacterium | reverse complement strand
TAGTTCCATCTGCGCTTAAAAAGGGATATCGGGCTGCTTCCAAAGCCGGACCAATACCATAAACATCTGTTTCAGGAAGCAGTCCGGAATCAACATTGATTACTGTGGCAACAGATAACTCCAATATTAATAGATTCCGCTCCTTACTGAGCTGCCAGTTAATAGACTGGCCTGTCATTTTACTGGTATAGGCTAACTGGATAAATTCTGAATCTTCGGTTTGTTTCAGTTCATACACTAATATTTGGTTATCAGCAAAGCCCAGCAATGGGTTATTTGCAGCTTTGTGCTGCCCCATTAACTGATGTTTACCTTCCACCTGATTGTCCCCGGAAACACAGTCGGGGAAACACAGGTCTGCACTTAGAAGTTCCCCCTCGCTTGAGAATTTCAGATGACCCCAGCTGAGTTCAAGATTAACTTCCTCTCCAGCCGAAACCTTGCTGCAGATGAAAAATAAGATCATCAACAGAATTATATTGCGTAAATTATTCCTCATCATTCTGGCCTGAATGATAACGAGAACGTTGCTGCATAACCTTGCGCAATAAATCTTTATCTAGCTGTGGTTTATCAATTAAACGATATTGTCGGTCACGAACTTCAAAACCACCGCCAGGAAAGCTAATCAGGATATCATCCGGACTGACTACCGCCTCATTGTAGTAGCTGCCCACCAATAACCAGGGCCATGATTTCCGGGAATAGAGATCGTGACCCAGGCTATAGTCAGCCTCAGGATTATTACAGCCCAGCACCCCTTTGAGTAGTGTCGGGGCGACATCATAATGCGAGCTTCGATGGTCAAATACACCCGCACCTTTGCCGGGCCAGTGAATCAGCATTGGTACTTTCAACTGCAGGTCAGTATAGGCCGAGCCATGCTTACGGAAACCCTGGCCGGTTTCATCAAATTCCTCACCATGATCAGAAGAAACAATAACCACGGTAGACTCCAGCAATCCCCTTTCCTCAAGATCATCCAGCACCTGCTGGATAAGCCCATCAACAAAATGCATTGCGGTACTGTACTTCGCCTGTTTTTCAGGCATTGGGTCTGTAGCAATCATGTCGAATTTTGGCCGGTATTCGGGTGGTGGTCGGCCCCCGTTAACGGCTGCAAAAAAGAGAAAACCAAAGAATGGCTGCTGGTCTTGCTGATCGAGGAACTCCCGCCACTCATCAACGATAATCTCATCCTGACGCCAGTGGGTAGCATTTTCAGGTTTTGTTGAAATTCGTAAATTAGGTATATTGGCGAATGCCGTACGATCGAGCTGCACCGGACGATAAATTGGCGAACTGCTGAAAATGCCAAAACGATAATTAGCCTGTTGCAACTGATTGATCAAAACGGCGGGTTGCTGGACTGCCTCAATCGTTAACTGATCGTTCGGCGGCAGTCCATAAAAGAGGGAAAACACACCTATGCGGGAGGAGTTCCCACCACTGTAATGGTCAGTAAACTGACCTGCCCGCGTAGAAAACTCCATCAGGTTAGGGGCTGTTGCATAGCTGAGCAGATCAGAACGCATGGCATCTACCAGGATCAACAGCACATTTAACTTTTCCCCAGGGAGCGTGCAGCGCATGGGATTGAGTGGATAACTCAGCTGTCCCCCGGTCGAATTATCTGCCAGTCGTCGTGCTAGTGAACGCTCACGTGCCTGGTTCAGGTCAACCAGGTCAAGATTGACCATGGTACGTTTTGCTGTGGTCCCGCGATAACCGGGCAAATACTGGCTCAGCGAAGTGACCGGGGTGTAATAAGCCGCATCAGCCCAGATATGGATAAGCTGGGAAGCGATAATTGAAAACAGGATAAAGCCGGCCAACAACCTGCCACCGCGTTTTTTCTTGCCCTCAACCCACTGCCAGACCTGTTTGCCCAGCATGGTTTCAAGCATTAATCCGATAAAGAAGTAAATACCAAAAAACAACCAGCTCTGCCAACCCAGGATTTTTGCAGTCAACAGGGTGATATGAAAACGATTTTCAGCATAAACCAGGGAGTCCAGCAACAGCGCTGCCGCCAGAAAAGCGGCCACAAACACTAAAACGCCCGTAACAACACCACGCCTGGGCCAGAATAACAGCAAAGGCAAACTCAGCAGAAAAAATGGAACAAACGCAAGGACACTATAATAGCCAGTCCATGCCAATAGCAGGTAGATACCTGCGAGGACACCTTCCGGCAGGCCGTAATACAGTAGGAAACGAGTCCCGATCAAACCCAGCAGGAGCGCGTTAACTGCACTAAACCAGCCAATAAAACGCAACAGCCGGGAGCGCCCTACTGCGGTGCTGGTTTTAGCCGTCGAGTTCATTCAGCTTTACCTCCACTGCCTTTGCCCTGGTATTCATCTGCCAGCGCGGCAATCGCCAACGCACCCACTGCAACACTATTGCCCAGGTTATAAATCAACTGCTCCCGTAATTCACGAATATAATTTCTGAAATGATCCGTATCTGTCATCATTTCATTGACTATCTGTGCCGCAAGGGAAATATCATCAACGGCTAATACCTGGCCCACCTGATGTCGGATACTGATTTCAATCGGTTCAATATTCAGCTTTTCCCAACCAGGATTTCGTACTCTTTTTGGCAGGTCGATAAAGAGCACCGGTTTTTCCAGTGACAAAGCATATTCAATTGCCATCGCAGACCAGTCGCAAATCAACAGATGGGAGCGGTAGAGTGAATCACTTTCACCCATTTGGTCAATATATTCAAAATCGGGATTGGCAGAAAAACCCTGACGTAAATTAGCAACCAGCTCCGGAGCCTGTCTTGCTGTGTGATAATGTGGTCGCATAATCACTTTCATACCGGCATCCAGCAAGCCCCTGATCAAGGGCTCACCCACCCGATTAAATATAGAGCCTTCACCCCAGGTAGGGGCAATCAGGACTACGGTTTGTTCACCCGGATGGAATACCTGATTATGTTCGCGCGCAGCTTTAATTAATGTTTCCAGACGTTGGTAACCATGCTCAAGTAGGTTTTTCGGCTCAAGACCCGCCTGTTTCTCGCGCGCACGGATCTCAGCCTTATGATGTGGTCCCACGCAGAGGATACTGTCATAGTGGTCGTAAGAATTGGCAAAATCGACCATATGGGTAGATCCCGGGCTATGGAAGAGATAAACATAGTGGACGGGATGCTGGGAGCGTTTCAAATCCAGGTTGTCCAGGTCCATAACCGTTAATACCAGCAGATCAACCTGTAAAACCTGGAAAAAAATGGTCCGAAACAACCCTTGTTCGATACAGAATGACTTATTCAGGGGATTTTGATACTGCAAACCCGGATCAGCTGGGTCAGAACTTACATATACCGTTCGGCGTTGCTGGGTATTTAATTGGGAAATTAAGTCAGAAAAATGATGCCAGTCCTGCCCGGTCTCTGAATAAAAGACAATCTGTCGCCAATCCACAGGCAGTTTTTTAAACCCACGCCAGGCAGACCAGGAACTAAAGAAGCTCATCAGGCGTTCTATTCGTCACCATCTACAGAAGGTTTTCTGCGAAAAAGCCCCTTAATTTTGTACCACCATGTTTTTAGAGCCAGGCCGATAGAAGCAACAATACCCACAATCGCAGAAATCAGCATGCTGCCAGTACCCGGATCAAGATATGCCCTGGCATTCAGGGCATAGAAGCTGAGGCCGACAAACAACAGGATTCTGAAACTTAATGACATGGGTTGATCCTTTTAACCACAAACTGTAAAGCGACGATATAGCAAATTATTTTAACCTATCCTGAGTACACCGGGATAATTGTCTCGGCCGGCTGCTATTTTATGCATCCTGATTCAATAACATGGCATGAGCTGACTCCGATCAGGTCAAAAATACCGCTACCACGCTAGAGTCTATGCATGATTTCGTTAACCGGCAGATTGAAGCGTGAGCACCAGACCCTGGTATGCATGACCGCCATTTATTGCAAAGCTCACCACAACCATCAAAATGACGGCTTATGTGACAATTGTACCGATTTGATGGACTATTCAGCAGCGCGTCTGGCAAAATGCCCTTACGGTCAGACTAAACCTAACTGCAATAAATGCCCCATCTATTGCTACAAAAAACAGCCGCGTGATTATGTACGCCGGATAATGCGTTATTCAGGTCCGCGCATGCTGGTCCAGCATCCATTCCGTGCCCTTGCACATACACTAAATAAGTTACGCCAGGCCATTCATCCACGCGAATTACGCCGAGCCCGCAACCGCAACCAATAGCAGCGCTGTCCTTATTCTTGCCCCTTATCTTAAAATACAAACAACGGCGCCGCAGGTTATGCTTCAAACATGAAAAATTTAGTGATTCTGTCGGGCGCAGGCATCAGCGCAGAAAGTGGCATCAGGACCTTTCGTGATGCCGGTGGACTCTGGGAAGGGCATGATGTGATGGAAGTTGCTTCTCCCGCCGGCTGGCTCAAAAACCAGGAACTCGTACTGGATTTTTACAACCAGCGGCGCAAACAGGCCCTGAGCGCCGAACCTAATTTAGGACATCAGATTATTGCCGACCTGGAAGCGCATTTCGAGGTAACCGTGGTAACCCAGAATGTGGATAACCTGCATGAAAAAGCCGGTTCAAGCCATGTAATCCATCTGCATGGCGAATTGTTCAAATCCCGCAGTATATGCCACCCGGAACTGATCTATGACGTAGATGGCTGGGAGCTCAAAACGGGCGACCTGTGTGAAAAAGGCTTCCAGTTGCGACCAAATATTGTCTGGTTTGGTGAGGATGTTCCGCTGATGGATGCCGCGATGAAGGAAGTCAAAAACACTGATATTTTAATTGTCATCGGTACCTCACTACAGGTCTACCCTGCCGCCAGCCTGATCCATTATGCAAGGGATGATGTGCCTAAATACATCATTGACCCCAACATGCCAACTATTGCAAAACAAACAGATTTACATTTAATCGAAAAAGGTGGAAGCGAGGGAATGAAAGAGCTCGAGGAATTATTACTAGGATAATAATCTGCTTTGCCAACCACATTTACTCACCTATATCTTCATTCCACAGCTCTGGAAATTCGCTGATAAAGTCCCGCATTAATTGAATACAGCTATTCTCCTGCACCACCTCAACAATCACACCACGAGAGCGCAGCCACTCTTCTTCACCAACAAATGTACTGTTCTCACCGATAATTACCCGGGGAATACCGTAAAGCACGATTGCACCACTGCACATGGGGCACGGCGACAATGTGGTATATAAAACCGATTCCCGATAAATCCTGGCCGGCTGTCGTCCGGCATTTTCAAAAGCATCCATTTCACCGTGTAATATCGTACTGCCCTGCTGTACCCTGCGATTATGTCCTCGCCCAATAATTTCTCCCTGGTGAACAATCACTGATCCTATAGGTATTCCACCTTCTGACAAGCCCTTGTTGGCTTCATCAATAGCTGCCTGTAAAAACGGGTCCATAAAATTTCTCCTGTTAATTTCTTACTAAATGTTAACTCAATTACCAACCGGTGACTTATCAGTTAATATGCGAATCACAAGAAAGTTTTGGCATAAAAGCACCCCAATAATATATTCTAGAGAAATGACAATGGTTAACAGAAGATCCTTTATCAAAACATCTTCACTACTGGGTGTTGTGACCGCAGCATTGCCACTCTCAAACCTGCTGTTGGCAAGTCCAAAAAAACTGAACATCCTGATTATGGGTGGCACGGGGTTTCTTGGACCGCACACCGTTAATGCCGCCCTGGCCCAGGGCCATACGGTTACCTTATTTAATCGTGGTAAAACAAACCCGGGCTTGTTCAGCCAGTTAGAAACAATTATTGGTGATAGAAACACCAGCGATATTCAAAAGCTGGTCGGGCGACAATGGGATGCCGTCATTGATACCTCCGCCTACTTCCCGCGCTCGGTGAACTCAGTATTGGAAGTGCTTGAAGGAAACATCAAGCAGTATCTGATTGTTTCAACGATTTCTGTTTATGCCGATACCTCAATAAGAGGCATGGATGAGACCTCCCCCACCGGAAAAACTGATAGTCCAGACACAGAAGAGATCACCGACAAAAGCTACGGTCCACTGAAAGCACTTTGTGAGCAGGCAGCAGAAAAGCACATGCCCGGCCGGGTTTGTGTTATTCGACCGGGGCTAATTGTTGGCCCAGGAGATAAAACCGATCGCTTTACCTATTGGCCGGTACGTATCAAACGTGGCGGCAAAGTTCTGGCACCTGGTAGTGGCAAGGACTTCATCCAGTACATCGATGTGCGCGACCTGGGCGAATGGATGATTTATTGTTTAAATCACAATATTGCAGGGACCTATAACGCCCAGACCAATGCCGCTGATTTAACTATCGGCAGACTGCTGGAAACCTGTGTTGAAATCCTCAACCCAAAAGCTGAGCTGGTCTGGGTTCCTGCTGATTTTCTTAAGCAGCATCAGGTTTCCCCATGGCAGGATATGCCGGCCTGGCTGCCTAATGATGGCGCCTACGCCGGAATGGGCAGCATGAGCTCAACCAGGGCATATAACGCCGGGTTAAAAGAAAAGCCAATGGGAACAGTTATAACCGACTGTTATGAGTGGTTTACCAGCTTACCGGCTAAAAGGCAGGGCAGGCTTCGTGCCGGTATAAGTCTAGAGCGGGAACTAGCAATATTGAAGCTTTGGAACAAGCATAAGAATAAAATATAAGTTGTTATAGTATATTTGTACGCAGCTTATTAAAATGCTCTGCATAGCATTATCAGGAATAGTCAAATAATGGACATTAGCTCCCTACGCCGTGAATACACCTTTGCCGGACTGAAGCAGTCGGATCTTAACCCTGACCCTTACAAGCAGTTTGAAACCTGGTTTGAGCAAGCTACGCAGGCCAAACTGGAAACCCCGAATGCCTTGAGCCTGGCGACTGTCAATTCCAGTGGATACCCCTCTTTACGCACCGTACTGCTTAAACTGTTTGATCAGGCTGGTTTCGTTTTTTTTACCAATTACGCCAGCCATAAAGCTAATGATATTGCCGACAATCCAAATGTTGCAGCCTTGTTTCACTGGCTGGAATTTGATCGCCAGGTAAAAATTGAAGGCCGTGCTGAAAAGATATCTACTGCAGAATCCTTTAAGTACTTCAGCTCACGCCCGCGCGGCAGCCAAATCGGCGCATGGTGTTCACATCAAAGCCGGGTGGTATCTTCCCGTTCCTTGCTGGAAACCCAGTTCAAGGCAATAAAAGATAAATTCCAGCACCAGGAAATCCCCTTGCCCGACTTTTGGGGTGGGTATCGTATCGTCCCGCAAACCATTGAATTCTGGCAGGGTCGGGAAAACCGACTGCACGATCGTTTCCGCTATGAACGGGAAGACAATAACTGGTCGGTTAGGCGCCTGGCACCTTAATATGAAACCAATAACTTTAGGCGCACTGTTACTGACTGCGGTTTTCTGGTCAAACCATGCAATCGCTGAGCCTGATCCGGGTTACTACGATAGCGTCGACACATCATCTGCACAGGCCGCGCGGAAAACACTGCATGAAATTATTGATGATCATGTACGGATTCCCTATACAGACAACTTAACCGACACCTGGGACGTACTGGAAATGGCTGATCAGAGCCAGGATGATCCCAATGGCATTATCACGATCTACCGGAATGCCATTTATATAAAACAACACGGCGGTAATGATTTCTATAACCGTGAACATACCTGGCCCCGTTCATATGGATTTCCGGATGACCACCCCGGGAACTACCCCTTCACCGACATGCATCACCTGTTCCTTGCAGATGCCGATTACAACTTTTCGCGCTCCAACATCCCTTATGCAAATTGCGATGCCAGTTGTATAGAACTGGTAACAGATAATAATGATGGCAGGGGTGGCGCCAGCGGCCCTTTCCCGGGTGATTCTAACTGGATGGATGGTGAGTTTACCGATGGGCGCTGGCAGGTCTGGCGCGAACGGCGTGGGGATATTGCCCGTGCCATGCTGTATATGGACATACGCTATGCAGGCGGAACTCATTCTGTCACTGGTGATGCAGAACCGGACCTGATCCTGACAAACGACCGCAGCCTTATTGACCAGGGAAATACCGGGAATAACACTTCGGTGGCATATATGGGCCTGTTATCCGTTTTGCTGCAGTGGCATAAGGATGATCCAGTCGATGCAATTGAAAGGCAGCACCATGAAGCAGTCTCTGCTTTCCAGGAAAACAGGAACCCCTTTATTGATCATCCCGAATATGCAGATTGTGTATTCGGAGACATTTGTAAAACTGTTGTGGGTGAGTGTGATTCCAACTTCGTAAACCTTGTGGAACAAACTATTATCGTCACACCCACAGGTGATGATGATACTGCCAATATCCAGTGCGCCCTGAACACCGCTGCTGATGACGGCTATCCAACCGTCAAAATGACAGCCGACACCTACTACATCGGTGGGATCATAGTTGAAAATTTCACGGGCACCCTTGAAGGTACAAAAAAAACATCCACTATAATCAGCGTGCTGGATAATTCCATCAACTGTACAGCCATGCAGAGTGCAGGACAGACCTCTGCCGTTATCAAATTTATCAGGGGTGAACCGCGCATACGATTTATGACTATAAGTGCTTCACAACCCTGCCTCAGTAATCTCCGGATTCAAAACCTGCTGCATTTCACCGGCACATCCGCAAATGATAATTCTTGCTCTAATGATGTGATTTTTGGAGCAGTAGATAGAATGAGTATTGATGGAATGGATGTAAACTTCGGTCCACTCCAGGCTATATCAGTGATGGCCGAAGGCAACGCACTGGGGGGATGCAAGGATACCCTTCTGGGTACATTCAAGCTCAACCGCAGCGAAATATTTAACACCCTGACCGGCATAGCAACCAGCCTGAAAGCCGGTGCACAGGTGGACATAAACTTTAATCAGTTCCAGGGTAACGCAAG
>JADFVZ010000048.1 GCA_015222805.1 Pseudomonadota bacterium | reverse complement strand
GGAGTTTAATGGGCTACACGAAGTTTGTACAAATCACATCGCACTAGGGTGATTTTGATTCCAGATATAAATTTCCAGGTCCGCGGCACCACAGGCCTGGCAGGAACCGCATTTTGGTGATATGGCATCCAGTTTGAGAACATCACCGCGTTTTTCCCAGCGCCGCAGAAGGTCCCTCAGGACACCGGCATCGGTATCGAAATGAGTGGCGAGATCGGGTAAGGCGGCACGCTTGACCGTTTTCAGGTAATCACGAAGTTCCAGCAGGATCATGCCATTTCCTCTGATATTTGTATCTGAACACCCGTCTGGCGCCTGCCCATTAACCACATGATCAGGATAACAATAGCCATAAACACGGCAGAACCTGCTATCCAGCTGCTTGAATATAACGGGTGCCGGCTGAAAACACCGACTTGATAAAACACGGTAGCGGTGAGATAGGCGAAACCCAGTGTCCAGAAGCCAACAAAGGTGGCCCAGCCCGCACCAACCTCCCTGACTATCGCGGTAACTGCCGCAACACAGGGTGTATAGAGAAGAATAAACAGCAGGTAGGCAAAGGCGCCGATTTTGCCGTCAAAGCGTGCCTGCATGGCACCAAAGGTACCTTCATGGACTTCCTGCACTGCTGCAGCCTCGGCAAGGCTGTCAGTTGCAATGATATCCAGCCCCAGCGGATCAAACACCCTTTGACCCATTTCAGCAAGATTTAGTGGAACACTCATAAACGCTGCTTTGAGTGCAAGGACCAGGTTAAAACTCTCTGCCTGTTCTGATTCGGCAGCTTCCTTACGGGCTATATCAGAATACAGCGCATCCAGGGTACCAACGATCACTTCTTTAGCCGCTGCACCGGTAAAGATTCCTACCGCCGCCGGCCAGTTATCTTCTTCAAGACCCATCGGAGCAAACACCGGGGTGATCATGCGCCCGATTGAACTTAATACCGAGTCTTCACTATCCGCATTGTTAAAACTGCCATCTGTACCCAGGGCATTCAGCAGGTTCAGCAGCATAACAACCGGCACAATAATTTTTCCGGCGCCGAATATAAACCCTTTCAGGCGTGCCCATGCGTGCGGTAGGACGGTTCGCAGCCGGGGCCGATGCCAGGGCGGCAATTCAAGCACAAAGGTGGCATTGGTACCGCGCAGCAGGGTTTTCTTCAGGATCAGGCCGGTTATCATCGCCGCCAGTACGCCAATAAGATAAAGCGCAAACACTACATTCTGGCCACCGTTGGTGAAAAATGCTGCGGCAAACAGGGCATACACAGGCAAGCGCGCACCGCAGGACATAAACGGTGCCATTACAATGGTCAGGATCCGATCGCGGCGCTGCTCCAGCGTGCGGGTGGCAAGAATTGCCGGCACATTGCAGCCGAACCCGGTCAGCAAGGGCACAAAAGCTTTACCCGGCAAGCCCACCACACGCATGGCCCTATCTACAACAAAAGCCGCACGGGCCATATAACCACTGTCTTCCAACAGCGCCAGGAGTAAATACAACAGGCCGACAATCGGGATAAAGGTAGCCACGACCTGAATGCCTGCGCCAAAGCCGTGCGCCAGGATAATCGTTAACCAGTCCGGGCTGCCTGCAACCGTCAGCCATTCACCCAGGCCATCCACCAGCAAAGCACCGGTGAACTGATCAAAGAAATCAAGAAAAACATTACCCAGGTTGATCGTCAGCAGGAACATGACATACATAACTGCCAGGAAAATTGGAATACCCAGCCAGCGATTGAGTACAAAGCGATCGATTTTTTCACTGACTGCATGGCGCTGCTCGCGCGCAGCACGGGTAACAGTTCGGGCAGCTTCATGGGCGAAGCCGTAACGGGCATCAACCATGACGATATCCAGGTCATTATCGAGTTGCCGTTCAAGGCCTGTCGCCACAGCATGGGCCTTCGCTAATGCATCTGTACCAGAAAGATGTGCTGCCAACGGATCCTGTTCCAACAGGCGCAGGCTCAACCAGTGCGGGTCAACCTTCTGTATCCTCGCAGTTTCAGCAAACTGGTTCGCCAGTTGATCCACCGCCTCCAGCAATGGTCGGGGATATTTAACCTGCGGTGCCCTGGCAATAGAAGGCTCTGTTACCTGCGCACTAACAACACGCAGGAGTTCTTCTATACCCTCTTGTTTAGCCGCAATAATGGGTACAACCGGGCAGCCCAGTTGTGCTGCAAGTGCGTCTATATCAATAGATACCCCATCATTCGCCGCCACATCCATCATATTCAGGGCGACAATCATCGGCCGGCGCATTTCCAGCAACTGGGTGGTTAAATACAGGTTTCGTTCCAGGTTTGCCGCATCAACAATATTGATTAACAGGCCGGCTTCACGTGAGGTAACAAATTCCCAGGCTATTCTTTCATCCAGAGAGGTGCCGTCCTCAAATACGTCTAGCGCATAGATACCCGGTAAGTCGACCAACTCATAATCCCGGCCCTGGAAACTGAAGTTTCCGCTTTTACGTTCTACCGTGACCCCGGGCCAGTTGCCCACGCTCTGACGGGCACCGGTCAAGGCATTGAATAGACTGGTTTTGCCGCAATTGGGGTTACCTACAACAGCAATGGTTTGTTTGTTGACTACCGGTGTCATCAAGCTTGAACGAGTTGCAACACACTGGCTTCATGTTTTCGCAGGGCCAGGGTATAACCACGAACCAGGATTTCAATCGGGTCGCCCAGGGGAGCATAGCGCAGTATTTTAACTTCAACCCCGGGGGTCAGGCCCATGGCCAGGAGTTTTTTGCGATAAGCGGGAGCAGCACCAGCGTATCCGCTAACACGAGCGCGGGTACCGACAGTCATATCTTTAAGTGAAATGTTTGTATCTGACATTTTTGCCAACCATTCATTAACCCGGTCATCAGGGTTATTCGAGTACTTTTTCTAAATCTAAATGAGAATGATTTGCATTATACCTGATTTTCGGGATTTGTCATTGACCGGGGTCAAATAAGTGCTTATGAAACGAGATTGATTATTATTTACCCGCCGAACCATCCACTACCCTTTCGATCTCGGCACGGGTAATTGGTCCATAGAATGTGCGCACCCGCATGCCTTCAGGATTAACGATATAGGTTGTTGGCAGCGCTCTGGGCTCTTGCATCCCTTCAGGCAAGTCATATACGTCCAGCAGCAGGATCGGATAAGAGACTTCTATTTCACCGAGGAATTCATCCAGTCGGGCACGCTCAATATCTTCATAGTCCAGCCCGAGAACGGTGACCTCTTTACGTTCAGTATGCAGCCTGGACAATTCCGGGATTTCTTTTACACAGGGCGAACACCAGGTTGCCCAGAAATTTACTACCACCCATTGTCCACGGTAGTCTGAAAGCTGAACGGTGTTTCCGCTTAAATCCGTTAAGCTGAAATTGTTAGCGGGTTTCACCTCCTCAGCAGCAATCAGGCTAGTGCTTACTGAAACTGCAAAAAAGAACAAGCAAAGAATAATTCTGGTCATTTTCATTTTATTTCCTGAAGTTATTGTTGGCCCAGCAAGGCTGTTTTGAGTGGCCGCTGCAAAGCTTTTTCTGAACCTGAGTAAATCTCTGCCATCAGCGCTGAGAAACGCTGATCAATACCCTCTTCACCAGGTAATTGCGCAACCCGGCCAAGCGGCAGGCAGTAATCGCCGACAGTTAACAGGGATTCAAAACTGACTTCATCCAGGTCACGGCTCAGCAACCAGCTACAATGTTCAGTCTGCATCACCAGGCCCGCCTGCTGCAGGTCGTCCAGCATACTCAATATCTGACCGTCATTTGCCGCAGGTTCTTGCATGAATAATTCATCCAGGCTGAGTGCTATACCCTTATCCTGTGCCCGCAGCAAATCAGCAAGCAGTCGAAACAGCAGCTGCAATTCTAAATACCGGGGCCAGTGCCATTCGCTGCGACGATAACGGAATGTCGTTAGCGCGGCGGTTAATGATGCACCGAGTAATACAACCACCCATGAAATATAGATCCAGAAGAGGAAAATGGGAATGGTAGCCATGGAATCATAAACGGTTTTGTAGTTAGCGCTGGAGATATACAGTACGAAACCCTTTTTCGCCAGCTGAAACAAAATAGTGGAAACCAGCCCACCAACAATTGCGTGTCGCCAGTTGACTTCGCGGTTGGGTACCAGGATAAAGATTAAACTCAGCGCACCCCAGGTAAACAGGAATATGGCCAGGCTTTCAAACCAGGGGAGATGGGTGAACCCCAGGCCGAAACCGATTAATGACTGCCGTGCTGTCAACGCAAGTGCAGCCCCCATCAACAATGGGGCAAGCGTTAGTACCGCCCAGAACATCACCATTTTAGAAAGAAATGTACGCTCGGATGTTACCCGCCAGATCCGATTAAAAGCACTTTCAATCGCCGACATCAACGCCAGCGCAGTAATAATTAAAAACAGGGTACCGACAATCGTCAGCTTTGAAGTGCTGGCCATGAAGACCTGGATATAAGATTTAACTTCTTCACCGACGCTGGGAACAAAATTACGGAAAATAAAATCTTGCAGGTTACCACTCCAGTCCTGAAACACTTCAAACGATGAGATGATGCCCAGGCCCACCGCCAGCAGCGGCACAATCGCCAACAGGCTGGTATAGCTAAGCGCACCGGCGACTTCAAACAGGCGATCTTTCTGAAAATGACGCCACAGGTGTGCTATCAGCGTCCGGAAGAAGCGCTGGTCGTAACGGCTTTTGTTATTTTGTTTGCCCGTAATTTCCATTATCGGCTATTGTACCGCACTCACAGGCCACCAATTGGCGTTACAATAGCTGCTGGTATTTTCCTCACAATTAAGGTATTTCTATGACTGTAACCATATGGCATAACCCGCGCTGTTCCAAATCCAGAGCTACCCTGGCAATCCTTCAGGAAAACGGTATAGAACCGGCTATCGTCACCTATCTGGATACAGCACCCGGCACTGAGGAGATAAAAAACACCCTGTCACTGCTGGGCATGGATAGTGCACGTGAATTAATGCGTAAAGGTGAAGCAGAATATAAACAGAATGAACTGGGTAATCCCGCTTTAAGTGAAGACCAGCTGATCAGTGCCATGCACGAACACCCACGTTTAATCGAACGCCCGATTGTGTTTGCAGCTGGTAAAGCCTCGATTGGTCGCCCGCCAGAAAGTGTACTGGAAATTATCCCCGATAATGCGGGCTAAAATCACCACTGCAATCTATCTGGCACTGCTAATACTGCAGCTCCTGTGGCTGTGGTTATTGCCGGCCCCGGCAGGCTACCAATCAGCCTGGATGGCGGGCCTTTTTGGCGTGCCATTGCTTTTCCCCCTGGCTGGAATTATCAAAGGCTCACTGAGAAAAGCAATTATCGGTGCTTATATAAGCATGCCGCACTTCATGTTTGCAGTCGCCGAAGGCTGGGCCAGGCCAGCTGGACGCTGGCTGGCAATAACGCAATTAATTTTAATTATCAGTTACTGGGTCCTGCAGATACAGCGGGGTCGGCGACGGAAGGCTGCCCAGGCACTATCTCAGTCGGAAGCTCCGACCTGAGGACAGGTTCCAGCGGTAATAATGGAGCCTGGAGTTGCTGTTGCTGCAAGTGCTTGAGCTGTAACCAGGCAGTAGCCAGCATAGATGATATGGCGGCCTCGTCCTGAGCAGTTGTAGTTCTATCCGCTGCGAACAAACCCCGCCATGCTTCACTGAAACTTTGACTGCGCGAGCGTGCCAGCGCACCCAGATCGCGCACCGGAACTCCGGCTTCTCTCAAGCGCCGCAGGACCCGGCGGTCAACCAGTCCATTTTGTCCGGTAACCGACGCCCTCACCCATTCATTTTTAGTCAGTAGTTCGCCATAGAATATCGCTAATGTTGATCTTAGCAGTGACTTTTCAACACTCAGCGCAGAGACGCGTTGGGCTAGCGAATCAGTCGGCTGATTACTGAGTGGTGGCGATAGCAGGGCGGTATATAACATTGCCTCGCGGGATTCTCTCAATGAGTGCAGGTAGTTATTAACCGGGTCGAGTAATTCCGTACCGTCAGACTGGCTAACCACATCCACACCACGCCCGGTTACAAACCAGTCACGCCATTCAGCACCCTTCTCCCAGTTTTCAGCTAGCAAACGTGAAGGTAAAGCCCTGGATGCCGAAAGATAAGTCAACCTGTCAGGAACAATATTTAACCTGCTGCCATACAATTTAGTGATGATCGGCTGCCCGACAATCGCCATTGGACACTCCGCGCCAAGGACTGCAGGGTCATTTTCCGCAAACAGGTAATGGTATTCTTCCGGGCTGACAAAACTTCGTTCAAAGACATCGGTCACTTTATCATTCTGGTGAAACCGGCCTTTGATGCTAAAACCTAAATGGGCATAATAATTAGCCACATCCGGGGCATTTTCCCGAGTCTGGGTCAGCCTGCGGTCAACCCAGCGGACTTTGTCATAACAAATTTCAACCCTACCCATGCGTGACTGATCTGCCACCAGGTAGGGGCTTGGGAATAATCCCACCAGGGCAAGGGTAGCCGGTAAAGCACTGGTCATATCACAGGTGTTTTCAGTATCACAGGGCAATATCTCCAGGGCTTCGGGGCGATAATTGGTCTTTTGATCAGCACCGCCATCAAGTTTGATATCTGCTCCGGGAGACAACTTGTCGTCGCGAAATTGCTGTTCCAGAGTCGTGATGCTACTAATAAGTTCATCCAGCTTCAGGTTATAGCTTGCCTGCATTCTTTGAATTAGATCACCATTGGTGCCCAGCAAACAACTTTTGTATTTTGTCATCTGCTGATTAAACTGGTTAATCTCCAGCAACATTTTATCAACTGAGTTTTCATTGACCTCTGTATTTGCCAGACTGGGCCAGGGGGAGGTAAACCAGGCCATGACGACTGCCTGTACCGACCACTCAAGCGGGTTAATCACCCGTCCGGGGTCAACGCAGGAATTGCTGTACTGCTTGGAAAGATAAGCCAGCAAATAATTAACCCGCTGCCAGGGTGTCAGGCTTAATTCGCGACGCAGCTGTTCCTGTTCCCAGGGGCCGGTAGAGTTACCTGACAGTGGGATATTCTTCGCCTGCACAGTGCCCATATTCAAAAATGAACTGACACAGCCTTCATATTGTTCCGGACTGATAGGCTGGTCTGCCTGTACTGCAGCTGCCACAATACTTGTACAAACCGCGATTTCTTCACGAATGCTATCGCGCAGTGGCTGCAGGAAATAATAACTAGCATCTGGAAGCAGCAACTCCAGTATCGCCCGCGCATCAACCAGCTTGCGGCGCTGCTCCTCAAGTCCAGGCTCGCCGTTAACGATTTGTGCAAATGCTTCGCTGGTCAGGGCCAGTGCGGTTTTTATCGACGGATCAACCCGGGTAAAATCCGGGCTGTATAATTGCTGGATAAGAGGCAGTTTTTCTACCAGCAGTGGCAGCCAGCCGTGATCAAATAGTGGCAAAGTGGGTAGACCCGTTGCTTCAGTCAACTGATTCTCCGCCTTAGCATCAGCTTCAGGATCTAAAGCCGCAATTTCAGCTAACCGCCGTCGTGAGACCTGCTGGTCAAGCAAAGCCGTGGTTAACATACTTAGTCCGTTGGAAAACACCAGGCCGTGTTGATCCTCCAGTGCTGCGAGGATATCCAGGGTGTAAAGTGCAAGAGTGACATCAAACTCTGTGGATATCCCGATTAACCCCGAACGCAGTTCAAATATCAACCGGGTAAATGCCTGTCGATCCAGACCTCCCCCTGGAACAGGGCTGTCAGTCGTTGTGCCTGAATTTTCAGTTAGCTTATCATGCCCGTCTTTGGCGGCTTCGCCGGGTACCGCCAACAGGTTTTCCAGCAACTCGGAAAATGCATCCTGCAGGCGATTATCATTTGTTACTCCTGTGGTTTGTATACTGCTGTCAACCGGCATATCCAGTTCAACACCCAGGGTCACCAGGGTTTGTTGATCAAGCCCCGAGATTAACGCTGCAAAGTCTGAATCTACCTGTATCATTTGCTGCAGCCTTTCCCAGCCGGCAAGCGAGCGGGATTCAGTCTGGCGCAACAGATATGGCATCAACGCACGAACCACTGCACGCTGCTTGTTCTCAAAGATCAATTTAACCAGCAGCGCTTCGAGTGATTCGTTGCTTAGATCGGGTCCAAGTTCAAGGGACAATCCATAGAGCTTAAGTTCGAGCAGTTGTTTCTGGGTGAAAAAACTATTACTGAACAGGTCCAGGGGTTCAACCGCCAGGCGCAGGGATTCCGGTTTTAAGTTTTGCAGCCAGGCACGATCGTCAGCAAACTGACGCAGCAAACCCGAGTAATCGGGACTGGCGAGTATCTCTGTAATGACTGCTCCGGCATCTTCTGGCCCTGCTTCTGCGGGGTCACCAACTTCATCTGCATCGCTCAGTCCGGTGGTGTCCGATCCAGCAACAGGCTGTAAACCCGCAGCCGGGACAGCATCAAGAGTTGCCGTGCGATAATTTTCCTGTAAGCGCTTTAATGCCAGCAGGGTTAACAGGGCTGCATCCCGGCCTTCGGCTGATGCCAGCACTAGCTTAAGCCCTGCTTGCGATGGTAAGTTTACCGGTATTGATTCGGGCTCAGCCTCAACTTCGGCAAATGCCACAGGTGACATCGCGAGCAGTCCCGCGAGCGCAATCTGAAAAAACCTGTTGAGGTATCTATTACCCATAAACCTGACACATTAATCCTCGGCCCCCTATATTAACCGAAATTCCAGCTAACACACTTGCATAATTGATGACTTTTGCCTAATCTCTGCCGGCATTCTAAAAATTGAGTAAGCATCCATGAAAACCCTGCAAATCATTACCACCGGCGGCACTATCGATAAGGTCTATTTTGATGACAAAAGTGATTATGAAATAGGCCCGCCTGAAATTGGACGAATCCTGGAAGATACCGGGGTTGTCTTTGATGTCCATATCAATGCACTGATGCGCAAAGACAGCCTGCACTTTAATGACCAGGACCGCAGCCTGATCCACAGCGTGATTGCCCACAGCCCAACAAAACATTTTCTGATCACCCATGGCACCGATACCATGGTGGAAACAGCCAGGCAATTACTCGACCTCGAGGATAAAGTTATCGTGCTCACCGGCGCACTCAAACCGGCACGCTTTCGTGATTCAGATGCAGTGTTTAATATTGGCTGTGCCATCGGCGCGGTGCAAAGCCTGCCGCCCGGTGTTTATATCAGCATGAACGGTAAAGTGTGGGACCCCCTGAATGTGCAGAAAAACCGTTCGGCCCATCGCTTTGAAGCAAAAAACTAAGCTATATTTTCAACCAGCAAATGCAAGGCTAGCAGCAGAATACCAACAAGACCGCCAACCAGGGTTCCATTGATGCGGATAAACTGCAGGTCACGGCCAATGGCCAACTCCACCCGCTGCGAAGTTGTATCGGCATCCCAGCTTTGAATGGTATCGGATATAAGACCGCTGACACTCCCTCGATTTTCACTCACAATACGAACAATAGCTGCGGACAACCACTGGTTCACTAAATCACGCATATCAGGATCTGCTTCCAACTCATCCACCAGGTTCAACAGCAACTTATCCAGGCGCTTATGGATTGTCGATTCGGGGTCACCTTCGGCAATTTTTAGGCGTTCGGCCAGGTCATTCCAAAGTTGGAGCAGATACTCCTGGATCGAAACATTCTGCATAAAGTCCTGTTTGATTTTTTCACCAAGTTGCTGGTATTCCGGCAGGCCCTGCAGGTCTTGCGTCAATTGCTCCAGCTGCAGGTCAAAACGTTGGCGCAGTTCATGTGCCGGATCCAGCACCATCTCAAATAACAGGGACTCTATCCGCTGCAGTAACTCACCGACAATTTTGTCATCTACAAAACCCGGCATCCACCATGGACTTTCATGCTGTACCCGGCCGCGAATACGCTCCTGGTTCTCGTGCAGCGCTACAATTGCGAAGCGCAGGGCCTGGGTAAATATCTCCTGGTGCCTGCCCTTGCTGGTCAATATTTCCAATGCCTGGCCAGCTACTTTGGCCACGTCGATGCTGGCACTCTGGCGTTGCAGCAGGCGGGTGGTAAAATCCCGAACACGCTGCTCACCAACTGCATCCATTAGCCAGCACCACAGAGACAACATACTAGCTGTGAGTTGACGACGGTTTTTCACCTGTTTCAACCAGTTAATCACTATCCTGGAGAGGTCGCGTGAGCGCAGGCGTTGTTCCAGCACCACTGCCTGCAGGAAGTTTTCTGCCACAAAGCGTGCCAGTGACTCTCCAATCTCGTTTTTCCGGCGGGCAATAATGGCGGTATGTGGAATCGGAATTCCCAATGGATGCCGGAACAGGGCGGTAACCGCAAACCAGTCCGCTAGGGCGCCCACCATGGCCGCCTCGGAAAAAGCATTCACCCAAACCCATGGTCCCGACAGGCCCCAGCTTAAAACATAGGTCACAGCCATCAATATCAATAAAGCCAGGGGTAAACACTTCATCTTCTGGAGCCTTGATTGCTGATTCTGATCGTGTCTGGATAAGTCCAATTTTCCACCCTGCTGGTAGTACTTAAGTAAACCTTAAGATTCGTGTGTTAGTTTTGAAGTATGAATATTTTGCAGACAAATATTTCATCCCAAAACACCATAGCATATTGCATGGAAAAACCGGATTATTTAAAATATTATTTGCTTTCGAGCTTTTTTGTAAATATTATTACACTCGTGAATAGCGCAGAACAAAAGTCCAGTCAATCCAGATCTGCAATTGCCACCGCGGCGATTAAGATATTCAGCCCATTGGTGAGGATATTATTGCGTAATGGAATTACTTATAAAACGACCGCCGAATGGTTACGTTGGACTTATGCCATGGTGGCCCGTGATGAATTCAAGCTCCCCGGCCGCAAGCAAAGCAAATCACGTATTGCCGTTCTTACCGGATTATCCAGGGTTGAAGTTGATCGTCTGCTGAATGCTCCTGACCCGCACACCAGCCCTGCAATCGACCAATACCACCGTGCATCCCGGGTGCTGGACGGATGGGTACACGATTCAACATACAAAAATGGTGATTCACCACTTGACCTGTCCTTTGAAGGAACCGAACCATCATTCAGCTCCCTGGTTGATAGCTATGCTGGCGGGGTGCCACCGCGCTCGATTCTTGATGAACTACAAAGGGTTAACAGTATCGAGAAAACCACAGAGGGAAAAATTCACCTCAAACAAGCCTATTTTGTGGCAAGAAACGATAAAGACACACTTTATCAATTCGGCATCCTGGGTTTTGCAACACAATCATTACTTGAGACCATCGATCACAACATTTACCAGGAAGGCAAAAGTACCCGACTGCAACTGATTGCCTCGAATAATATCCCGGTCGAAATGCTTGAGGATATAAAGGAAAAGTTACAGGAATATGGCAGGAAGTGTGTAGTTGATGCTGACAGTTTCATGTTTGATAAAACCAACAATACCCCTGCATCCGGCGAACTAAAGCAGGCAGGCCTAAGTGTGTATTATTTTGAAAACCCGCCAGAAGAACAAATAGATTGAGCGCAGAGGGAACTGCAATCAGCAACCCGTATTGAATGGAGCAATAAATGAATATAAATCTCAGAAAATATCGATCGAAAAACAAAGTACCTGCGCTTATCCCAATGGTTATGTTGCTGGTACTGCTTTAACCACGCCGGTGCATGCGGTAATGATAACCAAAGGATTCACCGGCATCTGGTCCCAACCCGACCAGGAAAGCCAGGGATTCGATTTCCAGGTCATTGACCAGAATAGTGGCAACCGTCAGGCTATCGTTTACTGGTATACCTACGATACAGAGGGTAACCCGATGTGGCTAACAGGTATTGGTGATGTTGAAGGCGATCAGGTCGAGATAGAATTATTAACTGTCACTGGAGTTAAAAACCTGCAGTCGAACAATACTTCAAACGGTCGCAGGGTAGAAATCCTGGCAACTGCTGTCTTCAAATTTACTAATTGCAGCAATGGCGAGGTTAATATTAAACCAAATTCCATTAGCGGTACCGGTGGCAAACCAAACTCTATTAGCGGTACCGGAGGTATCGTACGCATGCAGCGATTAACCCAGGTTTTGGGTATCGAGTGCACTGGCGGTATCTCAGATGATAAAAAACCCGGGGAACCGAATGAGGAAAATGAAGAATTCCTGGGCAATACCGGAATCTATCCCCAGGGTAATGCAAAATATCATTTCAAAGAATGGGATAACAGCACCAGTTTTGAAGTGGAAATGGAAGATGTACCTACAGGCTTGCGTTTGCAGGATTCCTTAACTGTGGGGTCATTCTCTCTGAGGGGTTTCCAGAGCTTCCCCGTTTATTTGGGTTCCTGGCTTTAGCCTATGGGGTCACCGCCGCCATTGCATGTGTTGGTTTGTGGAAAATGAAAATTTGGGGTCTCAGTGCGTTTAGAGGTTGGCTGGGTGTTTGCGCCCTGTTTTTTGTTATATTCTCCTATGTATTCTATGATTATGTTCTTGGAGGTTATGTCGGCCTTATGGGGTGAATCGTCCTGGGTATTTCGGGTGCTCGTTTATGTGAGTCGGTACAAAAAATGTACGGCTTTATTCTCCAAAAATACTTAATTATTGAATGCGCAATACTAGCCCGGAATAAAGCGGGGCTACTTTGACTTAAATTCGACGATTTCGACGTTTTTGCATAAAACGGGTACTCAACAACCACAGTACAAAACCGCTGATTACAAATAAAATCCCGCTAAAGGCAAACACCCGCAGGAAGTTATTATTAAAATCATCACGTTCATCATAATCCATGATATGCAGCATCCAGAGGAAGTCAAAACCCCGCCAATAACTGGTCCTGCGGGCTACCAACTCACCGGTCCATGCATCCAGATAGAGGCTGATACCAGATTCATGTTCATATTTGAGGCGATAAAGCGGTAATACGCGCCCACGAAACTCGCTATCTACTTCAACAGACTCTACTAACTCAATACTACTTAACGGTGCGGTAAATTTGATTAATTGAGCTGCAATTAACTCTGCTTCTGTGGTTTGCATCATCTCTACAGGCCTGCCCGTATGTGCATCGACAAGGCGGTTAACCGGCTTGCCATCCAACAGGGCACGCAGGCGGTACACATCCCGGCCACGCAGGTGTTTGAGTGTTACTGACTCAATAACGGCGGCCGGATGCTGGCTCATAAATGGGTTTAATGCCAGCCCTGGTGCCTGGAAGTTTTCCAACGCAGTCGGCTCAAAACCCCCAGCCGGCATGGCCAGGTGGTCACCATGAATTTCGTCAATAGGAATCAGTGAGAAATAAAACCCGCTGATAGTCCATAACAGTAGCTGGATACCTATTACTAAACCGGCCCAGCGATGGGTTTTCCTGACAATTCTTGCGCTATTCATTTTTTTTCGTCTTTTATACAGGATTAAATTACTGTGTCTGGTAATTGGCCAGGGCGGCAAATTCTTCCAGTGTTAATTGTTCCGCTCGTGAAGATGGCTCAATTCCTGCGGCAACTATCTCATCGGAATCCAGCAACAATTTAAGGGCGTTGCGCAGGGTCTTACGGCGCATGCCAAAAGCAGCCTTAACAATCTTGTCAAACCGGTCTTCATCATTAACCTTAACGGGAAGTGTTTGATGCGGGATCAGCCTAACAATACTGGATTCAACTTTTGGCGACGGGAAAAACGCACCCGGTGGCACCATAAACAAGGGCTCTACCTTGCAGTAGTATTGAGTCATGACTGAAAGGCGGCCGTAAGTTTTTCCATCCCCGGCACTGGCTGCCATCCGCTCAACAACCTCTTTTTGCAGCATAAATATCATTTCCGAAATCTGTTTACGCCAGTTGAAGGTATGAAAAATCAGTGGCGTCGAAATGTTATATGGTAAGTTACCGACCAGCTTAAAATTATCAACCCCGGCAATTTCCCTAAAATCCGCACGTAATGCATCCGCCTCATGCAGGAAAAACCGATGCTCATCATGCAGCAGGACGGGATTATTCAAGCGAAATTGCGTCACAAGATCGCGATCAATTTCAACCACGTGCAGGTCACAGCCGGTTGCCAGCAGGGGCATGGTCAACGCACCCTGCCCCGGTCCGATCTCAACCACAGTCTGGCCTGGCCCGGTATTGATGGAATCGACAATCCGCTGGATAATTGTCTGGTCTACAAGAAAATTCTGTCCAAAGCGTTTACGGGGCTTATGTTTCATCCAGTGAGCCTGCCTTCTGCCATTGATGCTGCGGTCTTAATTGCCAGTTCAAGGCTGGTAGTATCCGCCTTGCCCATACCGGCGATATCCAGTGCCGTACCATGATCCACCGAAGTTCGGATAAACGGCAGCCCAAGGGTGATATTGATGGCGTTGCCAAAACCGGCGTGTTTTAGCACCGGTAAGCCCTGGTCATGATACATCGCCAGGATAACATCACTTTTACCGATATTTTTCGGGGTAAATGCTGTATCAGCCGGCAGGGGACCCGTTATATTCATTCCCTGTTCACGGCATTGCTGCAACACCGGCTGAATAATTTCAATTTCTTCCATTCCCAGATGTCCGCCTTCGCCTGCGTGGGGATTGAGTCCGCAAACGGTTATCCGGGGTCGCTGGATGCCAAATTTATTGATCATCTCACGCTGCAATATTTCCAGTGTTTGCTTAACACTCTCTACTGTAATCGCAGCGGCAACCTCTTTTAGCGGCAGGTGGGTGGTTACCAGGGCAACCCGGAAGCCTTCTGTAGCCAGCATCATCACCACCCGGGGGATTGCAGATAATTCTGCCAGGTACTCAGTGTGACCACTGAAAAACAGGCCATCACCCTTAATCGCATCATTAATGATGCCCTTGTGCAGGGGGGCAGTAACCAGGCCCGCAGCATGGCCTGACAGGCAAAGGCTGGCAGCCGTACGCAAGGTGTTGAGGACATAGTGGCCGTTGCGCACATCCAGTTGCCCAACGGTTTCGGTGACTGCCATCGGTACATGCAGAACAGCTAGCTGACCGGGCTTGCGTTCAGCAGCAGAATAATCCGCGAAAGATTCAAACACCTTGATATTGGCATCAATACTGTCGGCAGAATGCCCAAAGCGGCTGGCACTTCTACGTACAAGGCCGGCATCTGCAACCACCAGTAACGGCAACGCTCCTGTTAATGGGTTGTCGGCCTGAAACCCAAGTGTCCGCACAATCAGCTCAGGGCCGATACCTGCAGGTTCTCCGACAGTTACCAGCAGTGGGGAAAGTCCAGGCATTGCGAAACTACGGTGCTAACCTGTACTCTTATCAAGGCGCAGGTCAACATAGGCTTCGTCGCGCATCTGGCGCAGAAATTTATTAATTTCCTGTTCTGCCTTGCGCTGCCGAATCAGGTTGCGGGCGTCATTACGGGTGGTTTCTTCGGTACGATCGACTTCACGCTGACCCAGGAACTGGGCAATATGCCAGCCCGCTTCAGTCTGGAAAGGTTCTGAAATCCCACCTTCGCCAAGGTCTTCGAGCATGATTTTCATCCGGTCACCATATTTCTCCGGTACAAACCAGCCAAGATCTCCGCCCAGGTTTGCACTGGTTGTGTCATCTGAATCAGACTTCGCCAGGGCTTCAAAATCGGCACCATCGTCCAGTTGCCCCTTGATATCCATAATTTTATCCATCGCCTGGCGGGCATTTCTCAACTCAGTTACTTTTATCATGATATGCCGCCCGTGGAATTCTTTGATCACGACTTTACCGCGTTCGCGCTTGTCATCGACCCGAAAAACATGGAAGCCGGCGGGACTGCGCATTGGCTGTGTATACTGTCCGGCTACCAGTGGCTCTATGGCCTCGGCAAAATAACGTGGAATAGAGTTGAGGTCACGCCAGCCAACGACACCGCCCTCTAAAGCTTCCGGGGCCTCGGAGTATGAGATAGCTGCCGACTTAAAATCCATACCTTCCTGCAGGCGTCGATAGATATCACTAATCCGGTCTGAACCTTCAGCCAGCTGTTCCGGAGTCGCTCCTTCAGGTACGGTAATCATAATATGTGACAACAGATATTCACCCTGGTCAAGGTTACGGGTTTCCAGCAATATATTGATTTCAGACTCTGTGACATTAACCATACTGTCAACCACTCGCTGTTTTAACTGGCGTGTCATCATGTCTTCGCCCAGGCTACGCCGGAACTCAGAAAAATTAAAGCCATCACGCTCAATAGCACCCCTCAACTGATCAAGGGACATCTGGTTTTGCTGTGCAACCTGTACCAGTGCAGCATCAATGTCTGCATCACTGACTCGAATCCCGGTTCCCTCGGCACGCTGGATCTGTAGCTTGGTTGAAATCAGGTTTTCAATCACCTGTTTTTCGAGTAAACCCTGACCCGGCATATCCCCCCCTGACTGGCTGATACGTTCCTTCACACCGCTAACCGCCTGATCAAGCTCACTGCGCATAATCACATCTTCATTAACCACGGCAACAATACTGTCCAGGGGTTGTACTTCGGCATGGCTAAGCCCGGGACTGGAGACAAGCAGTAAAGAGACAATCAGCAGTAAAATAACACGGGTAGAGTAGTTCATAGTCATAATGGATTTTCGATATCTGTCAAACAGAGCGCTATTGTACCTGTATTTAAGCTGAAAATTGTATGAGTTAGCAGAATTGCCACTTAATCAGGTGATAAACCATAAGTTGCACTGTTTAGACTTTATACCGATACCCTGTTTCAAATGCATATCATTGAAACTTTAGACAATTAAATGAAACCTATGCACCATTGGGAACAGCTGGGAGTACAGTTAAAACTTGCGATCATTAAATAATTCATAAGGCTCACGCCCGATCACCCCAAGACCGGTTAACTCAAACTCCAAATAAATCCCAGTGCGGGTCTCACCTTCATTGTTGCGAAGATAACGGCGACCCATCAGGCGCAAAGCCCAGCAACAACTGGTGTACTCAAATCCTGCCATGGCTTCCAACGTACCCGTTTCATCAAGATCAAAGTTCCAGCGGCCCATCAGTCGCCAACGCGAAGAAAGCGGCACGGAGGCACGGATATCAAACTGATCCACCAAGTCACGACGGAAGCGGTATTCCAGTCCAAGCCGCATATCTTTTCTTGAGTGATACTCAATCCCGGTATAAGCGACATCCAGATAGCTTTCCTGCCAATCCCACTGCAGTCCAGCCCGGCCGGTCCATATATCAGAAGGCTGCCAGCTGGATTCAAGAATAAAATCAGAGGTGCCGGATTTTTGTACCGGGAGCAGTGGGTTTAATTGTACTTTTTGATCCGCCAGGTAAAATACCTGGCCCACACTAATATTAAAACGCTCCCTGCCAAAGCCTGGGTCCATGGTGCGACTGACCAGCGCCAAAGTTACCTGATTCGCATCACCCTGCCGATCAGCGCCGGTAAATCGATTGTAATGAAACAGCTGACCAAAACCAAAGGTCATCTCATCAGTATCAAAATCCGGCAAGTCATCCTGGTTTTCATAGGGCACATAGAGATAAAACAACCTGGGTTCAAGTGTCTGCTGGAAGCCGTTCTTTAATTGTCGGTCAAAATACAGGCCCGCATCAAAACTGGCAATTAAATTACCACGAGCGGGTGAATCATCCAGGAAACCAAGGCTACGATCCAATGAATACCGGGTCATCCGATAACCCAGTGCCGGCTGTACAAAACCGCTTGCATTCTCCAGGGTCCATAAAACCCGCCCAAATACATCCGCTCGCGTTCCAGTTACCCCGCCATCACGATCAAAGACCACCAGTTCGCTATCGAGACGAACATCAAAGAGGCTGTTCTTGACAGGCATATCCAGCCGAAAAGTCAAACGCGGTAAACGAGAATATGGACCAAAATCAGGGTTGATATTTTCATCCAGCACCTGGAAATCATCAGCCATCAATTCCAGGTCCCAATAATGCCCGCGCCCTTGAATACCAGTCTGAGATCTTAAAAACTGGATGGATGACTGTAAGAAAGTATTACCAAAATCAGTGAAATAATCTCCGTCACTCACCCGATTAACTGACAATTTGGTATGCCATTGAGGATTAATCGCACCAATGTGATTAATTTTATAATGGTAGCGGTCTTCACCAGAAATATCATCATCAGCCAGGTATTTCAGTTCAACACTGTTCCGGGTCCGGGGGGTCAGATAACGATATTCTGTACCCAGCATCACTCCTCGATCTGTAATCCACCGGGGCGTCAGGGTTAAATCCTGATTAGGTGCAATGTTCCAGTACCAGGGGATCGAGAAGTCAAAACCATTATCATTGGAGCGCCCTATAGAGGGATAAAGAAGCCCTGTTTGCCGGCGATCATCAATTGGGAAACTCAGCCAGGGTGAATAGAGAACAGGAATCCCTTTTATTTCCAGTTTTGCATGACGGGCTGTACCCCTCCCCGTTTCTGCATTAACGGTAATATTCCTGGCGATAATTTGCCAGTCCGGATCATCACCCTGGCAGGTAGTGTATTCCACCCCATCCATGCTCAGTTGATTACCCTGGGTGACCCGGGCCAGGTCGGCATGGCCCTTACTGTTATTGCTAAAGATCTGGTAATCGACAGCCTGGAACATCCCGGATTCTTCGACTAATCGATATTCAGCACTCTCGGCACGAAGGAGGATACCTGAATCCCTGTATTCCAGCGGTTCAGGTATCCTCAGGTATTTTTCATCCAGGTTGTACTTGAGTAAATTAGTTTGCAGTGTCTGATCACCGCGAGTGACAATGACATTACCGCGGAAAATCGACAGTGGCCTTACAAAATCACCCTCGTCAGACTCAATATCTATCGGCAGGTCAATGCGTTCGTCCAGTGCTGGTGAAACAAACTGGGTACGTACCAGAGGGCAGCCTTGCGGCTGGGACACTACTTCTTTTTCACTTGCCAGCCCACTGACCGGGAGGCACAGCAGCAGTGCCGGGATAAAGAGCTTGTAGATTTTCCAGGGTGCTGGTTTCACAGTATGTTTATTCCGAGCTGGGTTAATATCCCGACCGGCATAGTTTACCAGTCGATTGCCGGCAGGTCTTATAAAAACACCGGAATATCATTGCGCAGACACGAGACAGCCTATACGACTGCGCCCCGCAACTGTCCTAAACTAGATATACTCTCTGCTATTAAAATTGGTGAAATGAGCGGCACATGAATAATGACTGGTTCCTGGACGAACAGCTATGGCTTGAATTTTATTCTGCCATGTTTTCCCCCGCACAATTTGCGCTGGCTGCTGAACAGATCCCGCAAATATTTCAGTTAACAGGGTCCCGTGCCAGTAATATCCTCGACCTGGCTTGTGGCCCCGGCCGCCATGTCCTTCCCCTGGCTGAACTGGACTGCAAGGTTACTGCCGTTGATGCCAGTGCTTATTTGCTCGGCAAACTGGAGGAAAACCTGCAGGTAACCAAATCCATTCACCCGGTTGAAATCATCCGTGCCGATATGCGTGAATTCCTGCGTCCGGAAAGTTTTGACCTGATACTCAGCATGTGGACTTCTTTCGGTTATTTTGAAAACCCCGGAGATGATCAGAAAGTACTGGAAAATATTTATCAGTCCCTGGCAGAGGGTGGCAAGTTCCTGCTCGATGTCGCCGGCAAAGAATACATCATTCATAACTATGAGCCCCTGTTAACCCGGGAAATGGGGAATGCCGACCTGCTGATTGAGGAACCTATTTTGCTTGATAACATGAGCCGCCTGGATAACCAGTGGACTTTAGTGTCCGGTGAGAATGTTTTTAGGACCAGCTTTAGCCTGAACATTTATACCGCGGTTGAATTACAGGATCGATTATTCGCAGCTGGTTTTTCAACCGTGCAGGTTTTTGGTGACCTTGACGGCTGTGAATACAACCTGGATTCAGATCGCCTGATACTTGTGGCTACCAGGTAAAAACCACAGGATTAACGAACATCACCGCGAAGTTTTCGCACCTCGGCTTCAAGGCGTTCTGAAGTCAGTTCATCAGCCGGTATCGGCTCACCGATGATGACTTCGATTTTTTGCCAGAACTTTCGCGGCCGACGTTTAAAACCGTTTGCCTTCCGGGAAAAAACACTGCCCCATAAATTACGGATCGCCACCGGTACAACCGGTACCGGATTTTCACCGACCAGTTTTTCCACACCATGCTGGAAGACATCAATTTCTCCATCCCGGGTCACATGGCCTTCCGGGAAGATACCCAGCACATCACCCTCATCCAGGATTTCATGCATACGCCGATATGCCGCAGCGAGGATTTCCGGATCCTCCTTCCTGCTTGCTATAGGAAATGCTTTGGCTGCCCGGAATAACCAGCCCAAACCCGGGAATTTATAAATTTTATAGTACATTGCATAACGTAGTGGCCGGGTAACAATACCGCCTAACAACAGGGGGTCAATAAAACTGACATGGTTTGAGGCCACAATCACGCCACCCTCAACCGGTATATTCTCCAGGCCAACCACCTTGATGCGATAAATGCTTTTCATCATCAGCCAGACAACAAAACGCATGAAGAACTCAGGTACCACGGTAAAGATATAAACGCCTACGAGGACATTCAAGAGTGCGGTAACCAGAAACAGTTCGGGGATGCTCAAACCAATGTTACCCAGTAGCAGCATCGCCATACCAGCTGAAATCACCATCAGTAATGCATTAACAATATTGTTTCCCGCAATCACCCGTGACCGGTGCTCCGGAGGCGTCCGCTGTTGTATCAAAGCATACAGGGGCACCGTATAAAAGCCCCCAAAAACTCCAATCATTATCAGGTCAAAAACCATACGGCCACTATGTGGCAGATTAAAAAACCCGGCAATATTCATGACCTGCTGGGCACTCTCTGGGCTGGCAAAATAAAGATCAATCCCAAATACCGTCAGACCCAGGCTCCCGAGCGGTACCAGTCCGATTTCAATCTGGTGGCGTGATAATTTTTCACAAAGCAGTGAGCCCAGTGAAATACCAACGATGAACAATCCCAGCAAAAACGACATCAGGTGCTTGTCACCGCCGAGCAGGTTATAAGTAAAACTGGGAATCTGCACCAGGAAGGTGGCACCAAAAAACCAGAACCAGGAAATCCCGAGAACACTGTTGAGCACGACCCGGTGTTGTTTCAGGTACTTCAGGTTGCAGACCGACTCGGAGAAAATATTCCAGTTAATTTTCAGTTCCGGTGCGGTTGCCGGAATCAGCGGAATAGCCCGGCTTGCCAGCCAGCCCGCCATGGCTACCAACAGGCAGGCAGCGGCCACCCAAACAGGCCAGGCTGCGGGAATACCTGCAAGCTGTGGACCAAGGATTGTACCGGCCAGGATTGCAACAAAGGTTCCCGCTTCCGTTAATGCATTACCCCCGATTAGTTCATCACGGCGTAAAATCTGCGGTAAAATGCCATATTTAATTGGACCAAAAGTAGTCGATTGAAAACCCAGCAAAAAAAGAACGCCTAGCAACAGGGGCAGTGAATCGTAGTAAAACCCTACCGTTGCCAGCAGCATGATAATAATTTCAAAAAGCTTGATTAACCTGATCTGACGGGACTTTTCAAACTTGTCCGCAAATTGCCCGAATAAGGCGGAAAACAGAAAAAACGGCAGGATAAAAAGCAGCGCGCTCAGGTTTACCAGTTGATCGGTATTTAAAATTGCGAGTTCGGCAGAACGGAAAACTATCAGTGCCGCGAGGCCGTTCTTGAAAATATTATCATTCAGTGCACCCAATGACTGGGTCACAAAAAATGGTGCAAAACGCCGACTGCTCAGCAGTTTGAATTGGGAGTGCTCACTCACAGCCTATGGGCACCCTGTCGCCAAAGAGTTAACCAGCTGCTGCTTTTTGTTTTGAGGTTTTCAACGCATCCGCCCGCTTGATAATTTTAGTTGCTGTACTGCCATTAAGGCTATTTCTAAATTCATCCAGGCCGGCAAATTCGGTTGAATTCATATTCAAGTAATTGATAGAACGCTTTAACTGCTGGTATTCCGATGCGGTAACCAGTCCTTCCAGGGTTTTCATTGACTCATTATAGGCTTCAGTCGTTGCACTGGAAAATGGCGCATCCATACCTGTCGGTTCACTGCATGCGGACAGTAATATCAACAATGCTGTTACCAACACTAGCTGTAAAAAATTATGTCTTCCCTTGCTTAGATTCATATCCCGCTCCCATACGGCTAACTGATCATATCAGTAATCGCTACAGTCTAGCAACTGTATATGATTTTGGGATACTACTACGCAGTATTAACAGAAACTAAGAAGCCAACTGGGTAAGCACACCGGCAATAGTGGCCGTCATTAATGTAACCAGGGTTCCACCCAGTACCGCACGCAAACCATAGCGTGCCAAATCCGGGCGGCGCTCCGGCGCCAGTCCGCCAATCCCGCCGATCTGGATGGCAATGGAGGAGAAGTTTGCAAAGCCGCATAAGGCATAGGTTGAAATCAATACCGCATGATCACTCATAGTGGATTTAATTTCATTCAAGTGGGCATAGGCAACGAATTCATTCGCTACAACTTTCTCACCAATCAGGCTGCCTACGGTAGCTGCATCCTGCCACGGTACACCAATCACCCATGCAATCGGCGACAGCAGCATCCCCAGCATCCACGAAAGGCTCAGTGGCTGACCGATCATTTCTGCCAATCCGGATATATCACCTATCCAGCCCAGCGGATAATCTATCATTGCAATCAGGGCAAGAAAAGCCATCAGCATGCCGCCGACATTAAGTGCCAGTTTGACACCATCAGCCGCACCGTTGGCTGCGGCTTCGATAACATTGGTGGCAGTTTTCTCTACATGTATACGAATTTCGCCACGGGTAACGCTTTCTTCGGTTTCCGGAATCAAAATTTTCGCCATCACAATGGTTGCCGGGGCCGCCATGATGCTGGCTGACAACAGGTGTTTGGCATAAAACAGCCGCTGGGCTTCGTCACCGCCACCAAGCATGGCCACATAGGCTGCCAGTACCCCGCCGGCAATTGTGGCCATTCCACCCACCATCATGGTTAATAATTCTGACTGGGTCATCCTGGCGATATAGGGTCGCACCACCAATGGGGCTTCGGTTTGCCCTACAAAGACATTAGCGGCAATTGAAAGGGACTCGGCGCCGGAGACTTTCATCGCCTTGTACATCACCCAGGCCATGCCTTTGACGATTTTCTGCATAAAGCCAATGTGATACAGCACCGCCATTAAAGATGCGAAGAAAATTATGGTAGGCAAGACCTGGAAAGCAAAAATAAAACCCAGGCTGCCATCATACCTGGCAAGGTCGCCAAAAATAAACTCGGCCCCCTTCATGGCGAAACCAATCACGGTAACGAATACCCTGGAGATTGCTTCAAAGAAGTTTCGACCGGTTTCAGTCAGGATAACTATCAGGGCAAAGATCATCTGCAGGAGCAGCCCGGCGCCTACCAGCCGCCAGTCAATTTTACTGCGATTATTTGAAAAGGCCACACCGATACTAATCAGCACCACCAGGCCAAATAGACCAAAACCAATACTTCCAAGCATGAAACTACTCCCCGGGGAAATTGTTATTTTCAGGCATTCTACAGGTTGTGGGTAAAGCCGTCATATAAAGCGCAATTATGTGAAACCAATGGATCCCCCGTATTTACGAGGATGACGGACTCAATGATTATTGTTAACAAGCCGCAGGATGCCAACCCTCACCTGCTTATATTTTGATCTTTTCCCACTCCCCGCGATGCCAGGCAAAAATAAACATCAGCGCCTGGGCCAGGCGGTAAACCGCCTGTACCAGCCAGACCCCCAGTAATCCATAACCAAGGGTGGGGCCAACAAGCCAGGCCAGCGGCAGGAAAAACAGCCACTGTCCGATAATTGAAATACGCAATGGCGTCATGGTATCGCCTGCACCCAGTAAAGCACTCATTAATGCCATGCCCATCAGGTCAATAGCAATAATGGCCGCAGTCGCCATCAACGGCAGATAAGCTAGTTCCAGGGTATCCGGGTTGGTTAAAAACACGCTTAAAAACGGATGCCCGAAAAGCATCAAAATCACCATCACTGCAGCCCCGTACATTGCCGTCACCATCGCTCCGTTCCAGCCCCAGCGCCGGGCATCGTCCGGTTCCTTCCGGCCCAGTGCATTACCGACCAGGGTTGAGGTTGCCATCCCCAGGCCCATGGCCGGAAGCAGGGAAACCAGCATGATGTTCATCAACACATTACCGGCCGCCACTTCCGGTGTACCAATACGCCCGAGGATAAACAACAACATCACCAGGCCGGCCGAGAACATCAGTTGCTGGAAGGAATTGGGCAGCGATAATTTAATCTGCTGCCAGAGGACCTGCAGGCTGGGCAAGCGATGCAGGAATCCATGGTGGTGGGCAATTCGCCAGGTGATTACAAAATAGATCAGGGTACCGGTCGCCAGGGAAATACTGGTAGCCATGGCAGCCCCAACAACACCATAAGCCGGCGAACCCAGGTGTCCGAATATCAGCACCCAGTTGAGACTCACATTGATAATATGCATGGTAACAATGGTCATCAGGTAATAGCGCGTCATATGCACGGCACTGAGATAACCGCGAAAACAGAAATTCATTCCAATCGCCACTATCGCCAGCAGGCGAATCTGTAAATACGGTGCAGCATACTCCACTACTTCCGGATCCGGAGTGAGTACGGACATAATTGAGGGAGCAGCCTGGAATAAGATAAAACTCAACGGCAAACCCAGCACCACAGATAAAATCAGGCCACCATTCAGCGGCACTGCTGTTTCAGCATCACGACCTTCGCCCAGCCTGCGGGCAGCCAATGCCTGCACCCCGGCTGCCAGGCCGAGGATAAAAGCCACTGACATATAACTGGCAAAGCCGCCATACCCAGATGCTGCCAGGGCAACATCTCCCAGGTGGCCGACCATCGCAGTATCAACCAGGTTGAGGACATTCTGTGAGAGCATGCCGCCGATTATGGGCAGGGCAATCGAGAGGATGGTCTTCCGTCGGCCTTTATCCGGAATTAGATCACGGAGTCTGGCGAGGGATATACTCATGCAAACAGCAGGTTTTCACGGGTATCAGCAAACTGGATATCCGGCCAGCGCTCCACCGTCAACTGTAGATTGACCCTGGTGGGCGCCAGGTAAACCAGCTGCCCGGCACTGTCAGTTGACAGGTTCAACTGCAGTTGGCGGGTAAAATCAGCGAGCATTTTACTGTCCTCACAACTGACCCAGCGGGCCGCCTGTACATTCACCTGTTCAAAAGCCGCATCGACGTTATATTCATGCTTCAGGCGATAAGCAACTACTTCAAACTGCAGCACACCAATTGCGCCCAGTACCAGGTCGTTACCCATCATTGGTTTGAAAAACTGGGTAGCACCCTCTTCCGATAGTTGTTCGAGGCCTTTCTGTAACTGTTTCAAACGCAGTGGATCTCTTAGTTGGGCACGGCGAAACAGCTCCGGAGCAAAATTTGGAATGCCAGTGAACTGTAATTTTTCACCTTCAGTGAAAGTATCACCGATAGCAATCGTACCGTGATTATGCAGACCAACAATATCACCGGGATAGGCTTTATCTACCACCCCCCGTGTTGCCGCCATAAAGGTCAATGCATTTGCTACCCTGACTTCTTTGCCCAGGCGAACATGGTGAAGCTTTTTATTTTTATCGAACTCACCCGAGCAAATGCGCATAAAGGCAATACGGTCACGATGTGCCGGATCCATATTTGCCTGGATTTTAAACACAAAACCGGTCAATGCTTTTTCTTTTGGCTGGACTTCACGCCCTGTAGTTGCCCGTGGTTGCGGCCCCGGCGCATATTCTACGAAAGCATCCAGCAAAGGAGTAACACCAAAATTATTGATGGCAGAACCAAAAAACACCGGGGTCTGCTCACCGTTCAAATAAGCCTCGAGGGAAAAGGGTTCCGAAGCCCCTACAACCAGCTCCAGCTCTTCACGCAGTTCTTCGACGGCAGTACCCAGCAATTCATCCAGTTGCGGATTATCCAGGCCCTGGATAATGGTAGCTTCCTGGGTTTCATAATTTTTACTGTGCTCATACAGGTGCACAGCATCATCAAGCACATGGTAAACACCCTTCAGGCGCGAACCCATGCCAATGGGCCAGGTGATGGGTGCGCAGCGTATTTTCAACACCGACTCCACTTCATCCAGCAGCTCAATGGGATCCCTGCCCTCACGATCCAGTTTGTTGATAAAGGTTATGATGGGCGTATTGCGCAGGCGGCAAACATCCATTAGCTTCACCGTTCGTTCTTCAACACCTTTTGCACAATCGATCACCATCAGCGCCGAATCTACCGCCGTCAGTGTGCGGTAAGTGTCTTCAGAAAAATCCGCATGGCCGGGGGTATCAAGCAGGTTAACAATACGGTCTTTGTAGTCGAACTGCATCACCGATGAGGTCACCGAAATACCACGTTCTTTTTCCATCGCCATCCAGTCGGATGTCGCATGGCGTGCGGCTTTCTTCGACTTAACTGCCCCGGCCATCTTGATCGCGCCACCAAACAACAATAGTTTCTCGGTGATGGTGGTTTTACCCGCATCGGGGTGGGAGATAATTGCGAAAGTCCGCCGCCGGTCGACTTCCTGCTGCAACTTCTCATTTAATTGGGTATTACTCATTAACGGGCTTTCCTGATAAACCTGATGCTAATTTACCCGCACCGGGATGGGAGATGATAGCGAATATTCTTCGCTTGTTAGTTTCATTGATAAAATCGGTACTTTCCATTTTTTCTAAATCCCAATTTGCATAACCATTTGTACAAAAAAGTTAACTCTAAACCCCGATATCCAGACCTTCACTTAGGCCTGCAGTCAGCGAAACCGCCTATCACCGCAGTAAAAATTAAAAGCGTGATTTTAGCAAAATTATCATGCTCGATCACATTTACTCCCAAGAACACTTTTTAGCGCATCTAACTGCTGCCTATAGGTATCGGGACTTTCTGTTTTAAATTTCTCCAGGTTTAAAAGCTTCCACTGAACCGATGGAAAACTCTGATAATCATAAATTGACCAGTCAGGTACCAGCTGAGTAAAGCTGAGTAAAAAGGCCTTATCATTTTCATCCAGACTGGTTTTTACGATTTTGATGAGCTGCAACCTGGTCGCCTCATAATCATAGTAATTAAATTCAATGGCGCTTATGCCCTCGAACTGATTTTCAAAAGCTGTGCGCTGATCCAGCAAGTTCGGATTAAGTATTTCATGGATTGGCCGGTTACTACTCACAAGCCCAAATATAAATCCCTGCTTAATCTTGTCGGTAAAGCCTTCACTATCTAGCAATAGCTTTACATCAAACAAATCCCTTGGGTGCTGTCTGTCCAAGGCTGCACATATTTTGCCGCCATAGAGTTGCGCCAACGGTACTAAAGGCACTACACAAAATGCATCAAATTGCTCCTGTGCAGCCTCACATAGTGGAGCTTTGATGATATCACCTAACATGCCTCGTCCAACCATATTTACTTCGATTTTTATATTGACACCATATTCATTAATCTGAAGCTTACAAACTTTCAATTTGTGTTGAACTTTTATTGACGAACGCAAATTTTCCACACGTTCTTTGATGCTTACAAGCGCAGCATTAATTGCTTCCAGCGTTTGGTTACGTTCAGCTATATTAATGTAGGTTAGGTCGATATCGACAGATAGTCTCGGCATATCACGCACGAAGAGATTAATCGCCGTACCACCGTGCATGGCAAAACATGCTTCTTTTGCAACCTCCGGTAACACATCCAGAAGAAGCTGAACCTGCTTTTTATAGGCTTTATTCATACTGCTGCAGCCAGGTCCTTCGGAACCGTTATCTGGTATTTTGAGACATACACCCCATCGCTCACGATAGCGCGTTTACCCGAACCCAAATCAACCTTATCCAGGTTGATATAGTTATACCATTCATGCTCGGCCTTATCCGCCAGATATAAAAACAGGCGTTTCACCTTCACCGAAGTGCAGCCTTCCAGTAATTTTTGTACTGTGGCTGGCCTCAGGTTGTTCAAGCCTTCCATCAACTCAAACACTTCCAGTAGCGGTTGAGACCCAGGCGCTAAATACAGGCATTCCATAACCGCTCGCGCAGGGCTGGACACTTGCACCTTAAAGCTCTTATGTTCGATTTCTATCAAACCAAGCTCAGGCGGTAAAAAAGTCGTCAGCTTACACTCTATGCTTAAACCCCAATCCCGTTTTTTAAACCAGAGCGGCAAGTTTTCACCCTTACCGCCAAAAAGCTGTGCTTTCCTGGTAGAAAGCTCCAAGTAGTGAACTTTACCCTGTAACGACAGCGCAGTTTTACCTGCTGGATGCACACTAAGACCTAACTGAGATTGTAGTGCATAGATTCCACCCAGATAATCCACCTGATCACCGTGGCGTATCATTGCCCCCGTGCCAATAGAGTCAAACCACTGACTTTTCTTGTACCTTTTTTGCAAATCAAGGCTATAGCCCTGATCGACTAACCATGCTGAAGAAAGCACTATGTCAGAAGGCTGAGTGCTAAGCAGCCTATTTAATTTTGTCTCTTTTACGGTACTCATGGTACCAATATATATCATTTTTTAAACCCACTCAATAAAAAGGTTTATAATATATTGTTTTTAGGTACTGATAGTACCAATATATAATTAAATATAAACCAAAGATCTGATGCCTTATTTGGGAAGATTCTCACCACCCGTTCCAGGCGTCTCACTTCCCATTGATCCGCTCAATCATATTTGAAGTTTGTAGGCGGGTGAGATACTTCTCAGGCAACATCACCTCCGTTAGTACATCCTCAAGCCCATTTTCTAGACATTCCAGTGCTTTGGCTGCCTTGCCAGCCCCTGAGTCATTTCTATTTGTGTTCCGATGGCGTATATGACAAGCACATTGTGCATTAAATGGACTTGGCACCGCTGCCAACTCGATCAATTGAAATAACACCGCACCGCATTGACCAGCCCTATATGTTGATCTGATACTACCAGCAGAACACCTTTAAAATTGCGACCTTTAACCCAATCAGACGTATTCTTCCAGAACGACTCTGATTCGCTGCCACCAATCCGTACTCCCAGAATTTCACGTTCACCGGTTGCATTGATATCACAGGCAATCATGCAGGCTTTTGATTCAATCGCATCGACCTCTCTTGCCTTGAAAAATATACAATCGACAATGGTGGAAGGGAT
>JADFVZ010000047.1 GCA_015222805.1 Pseudomonadota bacterium | reverse complement strand
TCATCAGTACCCAGCAGGCCAATAACAGATGTTACCCCGGCACACGTGAACTGGCTTAAGTTCAAAGCCGGTACACGGGTGCTAAAACCGGCTTCTCCACCACCACCGGTAATATGTGCATGGGCATCGATCAAACCGGGAATTAAACGCCTGCCGTTAAAATCCTCATCACTTTGCAGCAGTTCCACCGGGATTTCTATACGATCCTTTGAGATAGCAATGATTTTCCCGGCTGCCACCAGCAGATGACAAAGCCCTAAATCTTCGGGTGCATAAATATGGACGTTTGTTAATCGATGCAGCATTTCTGTATGACCGTGGTTAAACGCCAATTTTACAACATTAAGCTATAAATAAAATCAATATCTTATGATGACAGCATGGAATTTAATGCCTATGATAGTGACCACATTAACTTCGGCTCCCAACCACAGGCAAGAATTTATAGATGTCATTATTCATCTCGTTTTTTTACGACAAAGTCATGGCCGCAACAGAAGAGGCCTGCCTGCGCGAGTGGCGCAAACAACTGCTCGCACCAGTGCATGGGATAGTAATGGAGATCGGTGCCGGTACCGGTGCCAATATTGCATTTTATTCTGATAAGGTCGAACAGCTGATCCTGTCTGAACCTGATAAAGACATGCGTAAGAAACTGCAAACCAGGCTTGCAGATTCAGGTTTCAACAATGCCAGCATTTCAGCAGCGAGCGCTGAGGATATTGATGCTGAAGATAATACCTTTGACTTTATTTCTGCATCACTGGTTTGCTGCTCGGTTATCTGCCCGCATACAGCGCTGCTTGAAATCAAGCGGGTACTGAAGCCTGGTGGAAAACTCATCTTCCTGGAACACGTAGCTGCAGAGGAAGGTTCGAGACGGCGCACATGGCAAAATCGATTCAACCCATTCTGGCGCGCAGTAGCGGGGAACTGTCACTTAAACCGGGATACTGAAAACTCGATCCTGGAAGCTGGATTTGAAATTAGGGAAATCCAGCGGGAGAGCCTGCGAAAAGCCATGCCGCTGGTACGCCCCAGTATTAGAGGCATCGCCGCCAAGCCCTGAGAAAGCAAGCCTGTTAACCTGAAAAACCCAAGAGATTAAGCTATGAAACCAAGTTTTGCTAAAATTTTAACCCTTGCAACCTGGCTACTGATAATCATCAGCCTGTTCAACGTCCTCCCCGCCTCGCTGACTACCGGCCTGCAATACCTGGGGATTTTCCTGCTGATCGCCCATCTTGCGGAATACATCATTTTCAGGAAAACCATTGCAAGAAAACCGGAACAACCACTGCTCGCATTTTTATTGACGATAATCTTCGGGGTTTTTTACTGGAAATATTGAGGGAATACAGATGCTGCGAGTGCTAACACTAATATTTACCCTCTCCCTGCTCTCGGCATGTGCAGGCATGGCAGCAAAAGAGGACCAGGTTAAAGTTAACCTCTCCAGCATGAAAATGATTGAGTCAACCCTGCTGGAACAACGTTTTGCCGTTAACATCAGGGTACAGAACAGAAGCCAGTCTGCGATGAATATCAAGGGACTGAGTTTTGATCTCACCCTGAACGGAAAAGACTTTGCATCCGGGGTCAGCAACAAGGGCCTGGTCATTGAACCCCTGTCAGAAGCCCTGCTTGCGGTTGATATTACCAGCACCCTGTTCGGGTTGATCCGCCAGTTCCAGTCGATGCAAAAACTTGAAACTGAACCTTTCAGCTACGAACTCAGCGGCACCCTGCACCTCAATAACAAGATGTTTGGCCAGCGATTTTCCGAAAAAGGCGAGATTGACCTGAAAGGCTTTACGAAGCAGACAGCTACTCAATAAATGTTATTTGAGTAATATATTACTTGCAAGGGTCATAATTGCTGTATAATTTGCTCAGCTTGAAAGTTTGTCTTATATTTATGCACACCATTTCGATGTTTCTTTAGTAGTTCCTCGTCCTGTTTCATAAGTAATAGCACCACATTCCAGCAAAACCGCCATGAATTAAATACTTAATTCATGGCAAAATTACTAATAAATTTAATAGGATAATATTATGTCTACTACTACTGGTACAGTTAAATGGTTCAACGAAGCTAAAGGCTTTGGTTTTATCGAACAGGAAAATGGCCCTGACGTGTTTGCTCACTTCAGCGCAATCTCCGGCGACGGCTTCAAGACCCTCATCGAAGGTCAGAAAGTTGAATTCACTGTTACTCAGGGTCAGAAAGGTCCTCAGGCAGAGAACATCGTAGCCCTCTAATTATTAGAGCGTTACCGGGCCTGCACCGCAGGCTGCTGTTAACCCGCAAGGGATAGCACACTAAAAGGGCAGGATCTAATGATCCTGCCCTTTTTTCTTGTCCAAAATCGGTTAAAGTGAGATTCTATCCTTGCAGGACACAGGTAGTAACCATAGCAATGAATGCCCCGGTAACATCTGAAAGAACCGCAATACTGGCCGCTGGCCTGGTTGCAGTCATGTGGGGAATGGCGGGTGTTTTTGTGCGCCTGTTGCCGCCTGCATCCCCGGTTGCAATTACCGCAGGCAGGTTGCTCGTGGCTTTACTGGTTTCTATTCCCATTATCGCCTTTTCAGCCAAAAACCGGCGCAGCCTGATGTCCAGCCTGGGACGGCCTGCCGCCTATATTCTTGCACTACTACTAGCGGGCTATTATTTTCTTGCAACCATCGCCTTCCAGTTATCACCGGTAGCTGAAGTTGCACTTTTCCTGAGCACGCCGCCGCTGTTCGTTCTTACTTTCAGGCGACTGCATGGTGACAGTCCGTTGCGGGCTGAAGTCGTTGGTGCAGTAGTAGCCATTGTCGGCATTATGCTGATCCTGGCACCCAATATCATTAACAGCACAGACAGTGGTTATGACAGGATTATCGGTGACTTGCTGGCATTCGCTTCAGCAGGACTATCAGGCTTATATGTCTACATCTATCGCAACCTGGCTGAAACCCATAACGCACCTGACCCGGTAGGGGTTACCTTCATGACATTCTTATTGGGTGGTGTAATACTTGGGGTAATAATACTGAGCCTGCAGATACCCACCGGTATGCTTTATAGTGGCAACAACCTGCTGGCAATATTAGGCCTTGGAATATTCAGCACAGCTATTTCCAGTACGGTATTCGCCATAGCATCAAAGCATTTACCCGCAGTCGTTACCGCAACCATCCTCTTGCTGATCCCGGTATTTGCCGGAATATTTGCCTATCTGATACTGGGTGAAAAGCTTTCACCCTTAATGATCCCCGGTGGGGTTTTAGTACTCTCAGGCATTGCCATGATACTAAATTTAAAGAGGAAGAAAGCATGAAAATATGGGTTGATGCGGATGCTTGCCCAGTAGTTATTAAAGAAATCCTGTTCAGGGCAGCAGAGCGTACCGGTATGCAGGTCACCCTGGTTGCAAATCAGTCCATCCAGGTTCCGGCATCAAGAAATATCAGTTTCATCCAGGTCTCTTCCGGTTTCGATGTTGCCGATGATGAAATTGTAAAACGCCTCGATCCCGGCGACCTCGTGATTACCGCAGACATCCCCCTGGCAGACGAAGTCATCGAAAAAGGCGGGCATGCGCTTAACCCGCGGGGTGAACTTTATACCAGCGACAACATCAAGGCACGCCTGAACATGCGTGACTTTATGGAAACCATGCGCTCCAGCGGTATTCAGACCGGTGGGCCGCCGCCGCTTAGCCAGGCTGACCGCCAGGCCTTTGCCAATCAACTGGACAGAATACTGGCACGCTATTCCGGCGGGAATAAATAATTTCCCGCAAAGACATACGAGACGACGTTTGGTTATATAATTAATGAAGTTAGTAGCTATCCTGACAGTAATTTAGCAGTTCCGCTGCTGCAACTTGAAAGGCAGGAAAATTGTGGACAAATTAGATCACCTTTTTGAGAATAACCAGGCATGGGCGGCCGCCATAAAGGCCGAAGATCCTGGGTTTTTTGCCCGCCTGTCCAAACAACAGCACCCCGAATACCTGTGGATTGGCTGCTCGGACAGCCGGGTACCCGCCAACCAGATTGTCGACTTGCCACCCGGTGATGTTTTTGTGCATCGCAATATCGCCAATGTCGTGGTACATACCGACCTCAACTGCCTCTCGGTTATCCAGTTTGCCGTTGACGTATTAAAAGTTAAACACATCATTGTTTGCGGTCATTATGGCTGCGGCGGTATTGCAGCCGCCCTGGATGAGGAGGAACGCGGCCTGATTGACAACTGGCTAAGGCATATTAAGGATGTTGGCCGTTTTCATGCAGGCAAACTGGAAGGCCTGGAACATCAGCAAAAACTGGATTTATTATGTGAGCTGAATGTGATTGAACAGGTAAATAATGTATCCAGCTCAACCATCGTTCAAAACGCCTGGAACCGGGGTGCAGACCTGTCTATCCACGGCTGGATCTATAATATTGAGAATGGCATCCTGCACGACCTTGTCGATGCGGTATGTTCAAACTGAGGCAAACAAAATTATGCCTGATAAACCTAAAAACATTTCTACCGACCTCCGTGGAGCCAAAAGCTTAACCATCGATGCCATAAACGGTGTTAACGGAATTGTTGAATCCATGCATCAGACCATCGGCGGTTTTGCCGGCCTGCTGGGCCGTGCAGACAAAAAACCCAGAAAAGGCATAAGCGGGCATGTGTATAAAAGCATCAACATGGTCACTGAACTGGTAGGCGGCGGCCTGGATACCCTGTTGCTGCAACTGGGTAAAGCACTGGGTGAAAAAGATGCATCAACCAGCAAACGCGAAGCTGTGCTTTCTGCTATTAACGGGGTTCTAGGTGACCATCTGGTAGCGACTAAAAACCCCCTGCAGATCCCCATGCAGTTCCGGCAAAACGGAAAACCAGTCAATCAACAAACACTAAATCAGGCGATTGAACAGGCTGATGGCAGGCTGCTGGTCCTGGTGCATGGTTCCTGCATGAATGATTTGCAATGGAACCGGAAAGAGCACGACCACGGCCAGGCACTTGCCGATGAACTGGGATTTGCCCCTGTATACCTGCACTATAATACCGGCCTGCATATTTCTGAAAATGGCAGCAAACTTGCTCTTTTACTCGAAGACCTCCTAAGCAATGCACCTGATAATACAAGGATAACCCTACTCGCCCACAGCATGGGAGGACTAGTCTCACGCAGTGCCTGCTATTACGCCGGGCAATCTGACTGCAGCTGGTTAGAGCAGCTGGATACTATAGTCTTCCTGGGTACACCCCATCACGGTGCGCCACTGGAAAAAGGTGGAAACCTGGTCAACCACATCGTTGAAATCAATCGCTACAGCGCACCGTTTTCCCGCCTGCTGCAAATCCGCAGCTCAGGTATTACCGACTTGCGCTACGGCAATCTCGTAGAACATGACTGGGAAGAGCGTAACCGTTTCAAACTACACGGCGATCAGCGGACACCAATACCACTGCCTGAGGGCGTAGCATGTTTTGCCATTGCAGCAACCAAAAGCGAAGCCCCGGGAAAACTGGGTGATGAGCTTATTGGTGATGGCCTGGTAACTGTTCCCAGCGCGTTGGGACAACATAAAAACACTGTACTTGAGCTTGAATTTCCTAAATCACACCAGTGGCTTGGCCGGCAGATGAATCATTGGGACCTGCTCAACCACGCGGATGTTTATTCGCAGATTAAACAGTGGTTAGAAGCAGTACCTGACTGATCTGATCAGTCATTAAGCGATACAATACAGAATCAATTCGAAAATTTTACCCACGGAAAATACTATGCCTGGCTTACTCCCCAATATCGATCCCGACGGCCTGTTGGAATACTCCGTTGTTTTTACCGACCGCTCCCTCAACCATATGTCGAAAACCTTCCAGGGGGTTATGAATGATATTTCCACTACCCTGAAGCAGGTCTATAACGCCGAAGCCGTGGTTATCGTTCCCGGCAGCGGAACCTTTGGCATGGAAGCTGTGGCACGCCAGTTTGCAACCGGCAAAAAATGCCTGGTGATTCGTAATGGATTTTTCAGTTTCCGCTGGTCGCAGATATTTGACATGGGCGGCATTCCGGCTGCAACAACGGTTCTAAAAGCCAGCCCGGTTAATCCTGGCTCCAAAGCAGCATTTTCCCCTGCACCGATTGAAGCAGTGGTTGCTGCAATCAAAACTGAAAAGCCTGATCTGGTGTTCGCCCCGCATGTAGAAACATCTTCAGGAATTATCCTGCCGGATGATTATATTCGCCAGGTTGCAGATGCTGTGCACAGCATTGGTGGGATGTTCGTTCTCGATTGCATAGCCTCAGGCACTATCTGGGTGGATATACAGGCCAGTGGGGTTGATATCCTCATTAGCGCCCCGCAGAAGGGCTGGAGCGCATCACCCTGCTGTGCCTTAGTCATGCTGAGTCCGTTGGCCCTGGAAAAGCTTGAGGGCACCACCAGCACCAGCTTTGCCTGTGACCTGGGTAAATGGCTGCAGATTATGCAAGCTTATGAAAACGGCGGCCATGCCTATCACGCCACCATGCCCACTGATTCCCTCACCCACTTCCGTGACACCATGTTGGAAACCGCCGATTATGGATTTGAGAAAGTCGCAGTTGAACAGCAGGAGCTGGGCGATAAGGTTCGTAGCATGCTGGCTAGAAAGGGATATAACAGTGTTGCTGCAGATGGCTACACCGCACCCGGGGTGGTGGTTTGTTATACCGATGACCCGTTGATCCACAGTGGTAAAAAATTCGCTGAGATCGGCTTCCAGATAGCTGCCGGTGTGCCGTTGATGTGTGATGAACCTGAAGACTACCAGACTTTCCGCCTGGGATTGTTCGGGCTGGATAAACTACATAATATCGAACGCACAGTTACCAGTTTAGAAGCCGCTTTTGAGCAACTGGAACAATAAAATAATCACCTGTCATCCCGGCCTCCGAGCCGGGATCTCCTGATGAATAGTAAGATGTGTGATGAGGTCCCGGCTCGTGGGCCGGGATGACGATCTATTATTTAGCGACTAAAAGTTTTTTAACCTCGGAACATCTTAGCGTTGCGTAGACTTTGTATTTCTGCGGCTTTTATTCCAGCGCCGAGGCTTACTCCCCGGCTTGGCAGCACCCGTATTTTGCCCACCCGCTGAACGCTTGTTCGAACCGGGCCTTTGTTTCCGCGGTTTATGTGAACTCGGTTTATGCCCACGGGCATTCTCCCCGGAACGCTGGCCATCACGATGGCCTGATTTAGCGTTCTTTGGCCGCTTGGGCTTACTCACCCGCTGACCCAGTTGTGATTCAGGCACTGAATGCACCGGCTCAAAACCGTCAACCAGCCGTCGTTCAAGCAACTCATTAATCACATGCTCAATATCTGAAAGCTGTTTAATTTCATCGGCACTAACCAGTGAAATAGCCAAACCTCTTGATCCAGCCCTGCCGGTACGACCAATACGATGCACATAATCTTCCGGTACATTTGGCAGGTCAAAATTTATCACACAGGGCAGCTGATCAATATCCAGGCCACGGGCTGCAATATCGGTTGCCACCATGACCTGGGTTTTGCCGTCTTTAAACTCGCGTAAAGCCCGGGTGCGTGCTGCCTGGCTCTTATTCCCATGAATCGCGACCGCACTAATGCCCCTGGCATCCAGGTATTTAGTTAAGCGATTAGCACCGTGCTTGGTGCGGCTAAATACCAACACCTGATGCCATGCATTATCTTTTATAAGTTCAGTCAATAAAGCCGACTTCTGGCTCTTATCCACCGGGTGAATCCAGTGTTTAATGGCTTTTACGGTGGTATTTCTAGGTGTAACCGAGATTTCGATCGGATTTCTTACCAGCCCTTTGGCCAGTTTGCGAATCTCATCGGAGAAAGTGGCCGAAAACATCAGGGTCTGACGATCTTGTGGCAGCTTCGCGATGATTTTTTTAATGTCATGGATAAAACCCATATCCAGCATGCGGTCGGCTTCATCCAGCACCAGCACTTCCAGCTGATTGAACTTCATCGCATTCTGGTTATATAAATCCAGCAATCGCCCCGGTGTAGCCACCAGCACATCAACACCTTTGCGCAGCTTCATCATCTGCGGGTTAATCTTTACCCCGCCAAAAACCACAGCAGAGCGCAAGGGCAGGTATTTACCATAAACGCGGACACTTTCCTGTACCTGGGCAGCCAGTTCACGGGTTGGGGTTAAAATCAGCGTGCGCACCTGATTACCGCGTGCATGCTGGCCCTGTGAAAGGATGTTCAATATCGGCAGGGTAAAACCGGCCGTCTTGCCCGTACCAGTTTGTGCGGCAGCCATCACATCCCTGCCCTCCAGTATCGCAGGAATAGCCTGCGCCTGAATCGGTGTCGGGGTGTCATATCCCTCATCGGCCACAGCCTTGAGGATAGGGTCGGATAAACCCAGGTCGGTAAAATGCATAGATTATTCTCTTATGGAGTACTACAGGCCAGCAAAAGGCCTCTGAAGGGCGTGTAGCTTACAGTATCTTATTGTTTTTAGCTATATATTCAGCCACAGGAAAACTTATGCATCTGCGTAGGGTGCGTTAGCTTGCGTAACGCACCGTCACTTCCCGATCCACAGCAATCAACTCAATAGCACATTATAAAATCCGTTATTATTCCATTTCCAAAAAAGAGGAAGCCTAAATTGAAAAAAATACTATTTTGCATCAGCACATTTTGCTTGCTTGCATCCTGCACCCCGCAAGCCACAGTAAAAACGAATAACCCGGAGCCAGCTCAAGCTGATAAACAACAAAACTATAATTCAGTACCCGGGACAGAAATTAGCATAGGCCAGTCCTTCAGCATTGACTCCACCGTTTTTGGTAGTAAACGCACACTGAATGTACGCCTTCCCTCCGGTTATACGGACAATCCAGACAAGACCTATCCGGTTATTTATCTCATCGACGGCGGGGTTGAACAGGACTTCCCGCATATTGCCGGTATTGCCCAGCATGCAGATATCAGCTGGACCTTCGAGCCTTTTATCCTGGTAGGTATTGAGACTGTGGACCGCCGCGCTGAGATAAGCCCGCCGGCCAAAGACCCGCGTTATGATGCGATTGCCAAAATCCGTGGCGGGGCAGACAGCTTCAGGCGCTTCATTGCAGATGAAGTAATCCCGTGGACACAAAGCCATTACCGCACCAGCTATGAGCGTACTGTGCTGGGGGAATCACTGGCGGCCCTGTTTATTGTGGATACCCTGTTGCGTGAAACTGACATGTTTACCACTTATATAGCCGTCAGCCCAAGCCTTTATTGGGATGCTGCCCTGCTGGTGACAGAATCCGAAAAACTGCTTAAAGGCTTTGATGACACACCGCGCAGGCTGTACCTGACCATGGCAGATGAAGGCGGCAATATGCAGCTTGGAATGGACGCATTTATTTCCAGTCTGCAGGCATCAGCACCGGCCTCATTACAATGGAGTTATACCGATCGCAGGAATAGCGAACATCATGGCAGCATCCTGCATATTTCAGCCCTCGATGCCCTACGCCGACTCAACCCGATTCCCTCACGTACCGGCTCGCCCTCGGATGCTTTTTATATTTATAAAGATGGCGTTGCCCCGCCCCTGTCTGAGCGTGCAAAAGCCAATGTACAACTGGAATGTAATAAAGAAAATGCCGTCCGCACTCGCCTGGAAATAATCAACTCTGATCCAGCTGCCTGGCGAGGTATGTGTGTCGAGTTAATGCTGGGACCACAATCCCCGGATGCATCAAATGTTATGAATTAATCTTTCGGGCGGTTTATACTGCTTATCTCCCGTCGCCAACACGGTGGGGGCCATCTCCCTGACAGAACTTTTGATACTATATCAATAGTACTAACTACAAACATAATGGAGGACGTTATGTCTCTTGCAAAACCGGAATTTAAACAACAATACGAAAACTTTATTGGTGGTGAATGGGTTGCCCCGGTCGACGGTGCTTACTTTGAAAACACCTCGCCAGTTGATGGCAGTTTTTTTGCCAAAGTCCCCCAGTCCAATCACAAAGATATAGACCTGGCAGTCAAGGCTGGCTGGAACGCTGCTGCCAGCTGGGGCAAAACCCCGGCAGCCGAACGCTGCAACCTGTTGTTCAAAATTGCCGACCGCATCGAAGCCAACCTGGAAAAGCTGGCTCTTATCGAAACCTGGGATAACGGCAAGGCCATCCGCGAAACCATGGCAGCTGATATTCCACTGGCGGCTGACCATTTCCGCTACTTCGGTAGTGTTATCCGCGCAGAAGAAGGCTCTGTTGCCGACCTCGATGCCAATACGGTTTCCATGGAAGTGCATGAACCCCTGGGAGTTGTTGGCCAGATCATTCCCTGGAATTTCCCTATCCTGATGGCAACCTGGAAAATTGCCCCTGCACTGGCTGCAGGCAACTGCATTGTGATGAAACCGGCAGAACAAACCCCGGTTTCGATCCTCGTGCTGATGGAACTGATTGCAGATATCCTGCCACCGGGTGTATTAAATATCGTTAACGGTTTTGGTCCGGAAGCCGGTAAGCCCCTGGCAACCCATCCCGATATCAAGAAAGTGGCTTTTACCGGAGAAACCACTACCGG
>JADFVZ010000046.1 GCA_015222805.1 Pseudomonadota bacterium | reverse complement strand
CGATGAAAAATTGAGTCGACTTGTTCCGCTGGAATTCCCGGTCCATTGTCTTCCACCTCAATTTGAAGGCTACTGCCATCAACCGAAGCACCGACTACGACCTTACCTCCGCCATATTTACAGGCGTTTTCCATTAAATTACCCAGCAACTCAAGCAAATCGCGTTCATCACCGCGAAAAACCAGTTCAGGATCAATCTGGGTTTGAATAATCACATGCGGATAAATTGTTTTTAACGAACCACTGAGGCGTTCTACCTGTGTGGCAATATTGACACGTTGAGCATGCAGGCGCCGGGTGGACAGAGTGGCAACTTCCAGGTGCCTGGAAATCAGTTCCTGCATATCATTCAGTGCCGATTGAATGACAGAACCACCTGAACCGGCATCATCCTGGCTTGCACTGATAATCGCCAACGGGGTTTTTAGTCCATGCGCCAGGGCATCAAGGTCGTGCCGATATTGCTTGCGGTTGCGCTCTTCACTGGCAAGCAGGAGATTTATGTTTTCCGTGAGTGGCCGTAGTTCTTGCGGAAAACTCCCATCCAGCTGGCTGGCATCCCCGGCCTCGATAGCCGCGACTGAATCTGAGATTTCTGATAAGGGTTGCAATGCCCAGCGAATCAATAACCACTGTGTCAGCAACAACAACAAAGCGGTACCGCCAAGCCAACGAAACAGGCCGTGACGAAAACTGGCAATGTTCGCGTCCGCCGCAGAGCGTTGCTCAAGCACCATTACCCACATGGGAACCTCGGCATTATTATTCAGTTCCCAAACGACTCCGTTGACCAACTGGTACCAGTGACCATCCCCTGATGGCACACTAAATTCAGATTGTCCGGGGTTCAACTGCGGTACATCCGGTAACTCAACACCCATGGCGGAAGGAGATTTCCAGATATCGGTAGATGTTGCAGCCTGGATATATAAGCCGGATCCGGGAATACCCAGCTGGGGATCGTTGATTTCACCGTTAAAACTGATTTTCCCGCTGGTATCTACTTCAAGATTTGCCAGCACATGGTAAAAATATACATTCAGGCGCTGTGATAAAGTCTCTTCAGTGGCATGAATGAAGGAACGCTCAAGCGCATAGCCCACCAACAATAACGCGACCAACACGAAAAGACCGCCACCGGCTAACAGGCGCAGGCGCAGGGAAACTGGCCGCTTTTTCCCAGCTGTGAGAGCTGGATTAACTCTTTTTCTCCAGGGCGAAACGGTAACCCCTGCCACGCAGTGTTTCTATCGGTTCGATAATACCGTCGGGATCGAGTTTACGCCGCAGGCGACCGATAAACACCTCAATCACATTACTGTCACGGTCGCTGTCTTCAGCATAAATATGCTCTACAAGATCCGTCTTGGTAATGATCTTGTCCGGGTACATCAGCAGATACTCCAGCACCTTGTACTCAAAACTGGTGAGATCGATCTCCGTACCAGTGACTGAAACCCGCTGGGAATTCAAATCCACTTCCAGCGGGCCAAAGTTCAGTTTGGGGCTGGCATGCCCGGAAGAACGTCTTAACAGTGCTGCTATCCTTGCTTTGAGTTCCTGGACATTGAAGGGTTTAGTTAAATAATCATCAGCACCGGTTTCAAGCCCTGCCACTTTCTCCTGCCACTGATTCCTGGCAGTCAGGATCAGTATAGGATAGGTATATCCTTCGTCACGCAATTGCCTGATCAGGTCCATACCGTTCATTTCCGGCAAACCCAGGTCAACAATCGCCATGTCAATAGGAAATTCCCGTCCGTAATACAGGCCTTCAATGCCGTCATAAACCTGATCAACAACATAACCTGCCCCTGATAAGCTCTCAGCAACAAGGCCCGAAAGCTTCCTGTCATCCTCAACCAGCAGAATACGCACAGATTATCCCTGCTTGCCTTTAGTCTGGTTGCGGGGTGTTTTTGGCTTGTTCTGTTTTGTACTGTTGGCAGGATAGCGCATGGTCTTAACCGTTCCTTTGTCAGTTAGTACCCGAACCTCATGGGTTCTCTTATTATTCTTTTCCACGGTTCGTGCGGAAATCACTTTAGTCTGGCCATTCCTGCCAGCTTTTTTTACCGCATCTTTCAAGGTTTTGGCAGCCAGCACGGGTTGGGTAGCCAATAATAGAAGCGCCAGTACAGAAGGTATTAACGAGAGCAGTTTACCTGCAGAATGCGAGCGTCTGGTGTGTAATGTTTTTTTCATTCGTTTGAGTCTATCAGTAATTAAATCAGAATTTTGTTCTCGATCCGGGTTTTTATACATTTACGGGCATTCTACCCTTTGATTCTGAACCTTGCCTGAATACACCCGGTTTCACCATATCTATAGGACATCACATTCCCGCCAGGATTAATCCAGCCCGGCAGCTGTTCCCAGGCTGGAATACAGACTGAAGGGACCTTGATTGACCTCCCTTTTTTTTAGCTGCCATGGTTATAACTGTTCGATCTGTACCGGCATTGCATTGATTAATACATTTTGCCTGGTAAAGACTTGAACAACTGCTACCACTTGCCTTTTCGCCAGCGCATTGCGGATAGTTTGTCGAGACGTTTGTCGTATTTGTTTTGATCCCATTGGGCATTACTGCCCCGATAGAGCTCAAACATTTCTTCTGACAACACCGCACCTACAGCATGAATTGCTTCATGGCGATCCATGCCCTGGAAAACCAGCTTTGAAATTGCCGCAGAAACCGACTCAAAACCTTCTGCAAGTTGGTTTTCCACAATAAGGTGGACTGTAGCGTGCATATTTTCTGCGCCTTCAGGAACATCCGCGCAGGAATCGAGGTGGAAACGGTTAATTAAAGCCATGCGTTCCGATTCATCACATGCTAACCATTCTTCAGGCTCAGTTGCTTTTAATGGATTATATTTATTCATAATTCCTTATCTGAAATCGCAGGTCCCTAGAAGTTAATCGTGCTTTCATCACCGTATTATCCGTTTAATTATATTAAATTGATAGATATTCTCCTGGATTCAACTAAATTTTTCATCCCCAGGCTAACTCCATTCAGTCTCCCGGATTTCCACCCCACAAGTCAAACACCTGGAAGCACAGTCTAAAAACCACGAGCAAAAAAAAGGGCTGCAAGGCAGCCCTTTTTAATCTTTATTTAACTGGACCTAAAATGAAGATGTAGCACGTATGTACCAGAAGGCTCCATTAAATCCGAACGGTGAGGTGATGGAATGAATCACACCCAGGAACTGGAAAACACCATCCTGTTCTTTATCGGGGTAGGTATCAAAAATATTGTCACCACCGATTGCAAATGTGATGTTATCGGTGAACTGATAACGCGCCTCCAAGTCAACCAGGATCTCGCTGCCGTATTTCGAAACATCGGAGGCATCACCTGGGCTGAAGATACCACCGGTCGTTTCCCAGCCGCCATAGCTGTTAAAACGAAGGTATCCGCCCCAGTTGCTCTTCGAATAATCGAAGGTCAATATTGAACGATTGTTGGGCACCTGGTTCTCAAGGTCAAATGCCCTGCTGGCATTAATCGTTCCAGGCTTGATGTTATTGACTTTCTGCTTATTGTAATTGTGATGGAAACTTACATTCAGATTGCCGCTGGCGAGATCAAAATAAGAGTCGATCGCCAGGTCAATGCCGGAAACATCAGAATCAAATGCATTGCTGAAATAACTGGCTGCACTGCCCAGCAGCAGGTCTGCATTCTGGAAACCGCTTGCTGTCAGCTCGTCAACCGCTGCCTGGTCCACCGTTTTATTCAGTGCACCGATACGGTCATCAATCGAGATATCATAGTAATCAAGGGTTACGCTGACATTATCTGCAGCATTCCACACCAGTCCGATTGAATACGAGAATGAATCCTCTGTATCCTGGGGAACTGCGCCCAGGGCCAGGGCCACCGGATGATCAACCGGATAGAAGCCACTGGGAATCAAGTTACCCTCGGTATCCGCACTGGTGGTGATATTGAGGGTGTTTACCTGCCCGGGGGTGGGAACACGAAAACCGGTATTGATTGTTGCACGTGCAGCAAAGGCATCGTTGAATTCATAGCGACCGGAAAGCTTCCAGATAAACTTGGAATCAAAACCATCATGATCTTCATAACGCCCTGCCACGGCAGCGGATAATTTATCGGTAATATCAGTTTCTATATCCACATAAGCAGCAATAGAATCTTTTTCCCATTTACCTGCCGTTTGCGGAGAAAAACCCTGGAAACCGTCTGAACCCACGCCGAATTGGGCGAAGGTAGGCCCAAGTTCAACCGATGCCTGATCGCCGGCACCCACTTTATAGGTCTCGTTACGCCATTCCGCACCGAAAGCAATATTCATCGGGGAATTATCAAATGTTTTTACGAAATCCACATTCAGGCCGGATTCCTGCTGGGTTAAGGTACCCGGGTTAAATTTAGTGGGCGATAACCTGCCAAGGCTGGGATTGATAGAATCTTGCAGCACATAGGAGATTTCATTCTCGGCAGTGCGAACACGCGCATCCCAGGTAAGGTTGTCGTTGATGTCACCGCGCAGGCCGGCTACTACTTCATAATCATTAATGTCGGCGCCAAACAGGGGGCTATAGCCACCCGGGAACTCTGAGTGGATCGGATTCAGCAGTACCCAGCCACTTGGGCTGTTGGCATCAGCGGTCAGGTAGTCTGCCGGATTAAGCCCAGCATTCACGATGCTGTCGATCAGCGACTGGGCCGCAGGATCCGGGAGGAAATCGCCATTGGTATCTACAATCAGGGTAGATCGGCCATTTATCATATGTTCCGGAGCGAGGACAGGTCCGCGATAGAAAAAGCCACCCACCGTGGTGTTATCCATATAACTGGCCTGGGCATAAAGTTCTACATCGTTATCAAAGGTAATCCCTGAGTTGAGGAAGAATTTATAAGCCTCTACTTCAGGATCACCCCAGCGTTGTCCAAGGCCTTTATAAGGCACATTGTCAGCACCAACGATATCAGCGACTGCCGCCGCATCAGGACGTGCCTGGCCCCGGGATGTCAGCTCGGAATCAGAATATTCAAAACTTACACTGAGGAATCCATCCGCACCCAGGCCAAAGCCCGCATTGGCATTGAAATTAATTCGATCTCCATCACCCTCGGTGTAAGCACCATACTGGGCATTGATGGTTGCACCCTCATTGTTGTCTTTCAGGATAACGTTAATTACACCGGCAATAGCATCAGAGCCGTACTGTGCCGAAGCACCGTCCCGGAGTACTTCAACACGTTTGATGGCACTGGATGGAAAGGCGGAAAAATCAACAGCCTGGGAGCCCTGGTTTACCGTTCCCAGGGGTGCCAACTGCAAATTGACCAACGCAGAACGATGCCTGCGGGTGCCATTAACCAGCACCAGGGTCTGATCAGGCGCCAGGTTGCGCAGTACCACAGGACGCACAAATGCGGTGCCATCGGCAATCGGGAACCTTTGAGTACTTAATGCCGGGGTCAGCTTGGTGAGGGAATCAGTTAAATCTGTTGCCCCCTGGTATTCGAGTGCACTACCCGAGATTACATCTATCGGCGACAATGTCTCAGTGGGTAACTGCCCCACTTTACGTGTACCGGTGACTACAACCTCTTCCAGCTGGCTATTTTCATCACTATTAGATTGCGCAGCAACTGTTGTAGACAGGCTGAGGGCTATTGCCAAACTCAGCACCGAAAGGACAAGCGGTTGCTTGCTGCGGGTACTCTCCCGCGTTGAACTGTTCTTATTAACCATTAGTTTTCTCCGTTAGGTGGCTTATTAACTTATTATTAACTTTTATTATAGGCATAAATCAGGAAGTAGCACAAATACTGTGGGGGCACCCACCCTTTTTGTTGAAATAAATACTCAAAAGCTGATGATTGCTACAGTTTAAACATCCAAAATACGCCCGAAACCATGGCTTTAGCAAGAAAATAGCTCATTTCGTCGTTTAAACCAGATTCTTTTATTTCGCCTGTTTCCCGTGGAGTATATGATCGTATGCAACACATAAGTACTATAGATAGTTGACTTTTATTGTGTAAATTGGAATATTATGATTATGCGCATAGTCGTTATTTTGATGTTTTGCTTTGTTACTGCCTGCAGCACAGTTCATGATAGTGAAGCGCTGTCCACAACTGAGGCAGTCCGTGAACCGCTACCCCCACTGCTTGATGATGCCTACTTTGGTGAACCACTTGAGGTGTACACGGTAACCCAGGTCTTTGCATTAACAGCGCAGCAGCAACAAGATTTTCGAAAAAAACTAAAAAGCCCTGCGTATAAATCCCTGCCTCCCAGCCGACAAATATACCGCTACATACAACATCGCCTGGAAGACTTTAACTATCACTCAGATACCCTCATAAGTACTGATGTGCTCAATCGGAAATCCGGTAACTGTTTATCACTGGCCATCATGACCAGGGCACTGGTCAACCTTACTGATGTGGAAATCACTTATGAGCTGGTAGAAACCCCGCCAATCTACCAGAGTGAAGGCGGCATGCTGCTGAGCTCCCAGCATATACGCACCGTCCTTTCTGATCCTAGAGCGGCAAGGTCTTTTCAGATGTTAACGCTGTTCCAGAATAAACTGACCATAGATTATTTCCCGGTGAGCGGCACCAGGACTTTAAGAATGGTGGATGAGAACGAATTTTATTCCATGTTTTACCGCAATAAAGCTGCTGAAGCGATGGTTGCTAACAATAATAACTTAGCTTTCTGGAATTTAAAGGCTGCGCTAAATCAGAAACCAGACGATGCCCAGGCGATTAATATGATGGGGCT
>JADFVZ010000007.1 GCA_015222805.1 Pseudomonadota bacterium | reverse complement strand
TTTCTGGCGGCTGCCCGGGTGGGTGGTATCCATGCCAACAACACCTGGCCGGCGCAGTTCATCTACAGTAATTTGATGATGGCAGCTAATGTAATTGATGGTGCATACCGGGCCGGATGTAAACAGTTGCTGTTTTTAGGTAGCTCCTGTATTTATCCCAGGCTGGCACCTCAACCGATGCCGGAAGATTGTTTACTGACGGGCGTGCTTGAGGAAACCAATGAGCCGTATGCAATTGCCAAGATTGCCGGGATCAAGCTCTGCGAATCTTATAATCGGGAATACGCGACCGACTATCGCAGTGTAATGCCGACTAATCTTTATGGAACCAACGATAATTTTGATTTGAAAACCAGCCATGTTTTACCCGCTTTATTGCGTAAATTCCATGAAGCTAAACTGGCCGGTAGCCCCGCAGTAGAAATCTGGGGCAGCGGTAAGCCGCGGCGTGAGTTCTTGCATGTGGATGACCTGGCGGAGGCCTGTTTACATATCGCCTGTTTACCTCAGGATATTTATGCGGCATATACAAAGCCGCGGCAGTCGCATTTAAATATTGGTACGGGCAGTGATGTTTCAATTGCCGAGTTGGCAGGAATTATTCGCGAAGTGGTTGGTTATGAGGGTGAGATCCGGTACAACAGTGAGTTCCCGGATGGGACGATGCGCAAACTACTGGATGTTTCGGTGGTGAAATCGCTTGGCTGGGAGGCTGGGATTGGCCTGCAGGAAGGGGTGGCAGATACTTATCAGTGGTATTTGCAGAGCCACGGTTGAGTTTGCTGGATCCCGTGCAGGTGGGGATCCATTTGTGGTTTGACTTACCTATCAACCTGAAAGCTTTGGCAGACGCGTGGGCATAATTACCCGCTTTACGGAAGTATTATGAAAATTACAATATTCGGTGTTGGTTATGTCGGCCTGGTACAGGCTGCGGTGTTTGCAGATACTGGGCATCAAGTCATCTGTGTTGATGTTGATGAAACCAGGGTGGAAAATTTAAAGAAGGGCATCATTCCCATATATGAGCCGGGTTTAACATCGCTGGTTAAAGATAACCATGCTGCCCGCCGACTTGAATTTACTACCGATGCCAAAGCAGGTGTCGCCCATGGCGATATTCAGTTTATTGCTGTGGGTACACCAGCAGATGAAGGTGGTTCCGCAGATGTTCAAAATGTCCTGGCCGTAGCTGAAACCATCGCCATGCACATGACAGGCCCCAAAATTGTAATCAATAAAAGCACTGTTCCGGTAGGTACTGCTGAAAAAGTTAAAGCGAAAATTAGCGAGGTTCTAGAGAACCGCAATGTATTGATAGACTTCAGCATTGTTTCCAACCCTGAGTTTCTGAAAGAAGGCTCTGCGGTTCAGGATTGTAGGCGCCCGGATCGGATTATAGTGGGCACTGATAATGTTGATGCGGCCAATATCCTCAGGGAATTATATGCACCAATGAACCGCAATCATGAACGGATGATTGTGATGGATATTAAAAGTGCTGAACTTACGAAGTACGCGGCGAATTGTATGCTCGCCACCAAAATTAGTTTTATGAATGAAATGGCCAACCTGGCCGAGGCCCTGGGAGCTGACATCGAAGCTGTTCGTCATGGAATCGGTTCAGATGAGCGGATTGGATATCACTTCATCTATCCCGGTTGCGGTTATGGAGGTTCGTGCTTTCCTAAAGACGTGCAGGCATTGGTACGCACAGCCGAGTCGATTGGCTATGATGCAAAAATCCTTAATTCGGTGGAAGCGGTTAATCACCGTCAAAAACAGAGGTTGTTTGAGAAAATCTCCAGGCATTTTGGTAATAAGCTTGAGGGTAAAACCTTCGCACTATGGGGGCTGAGTTTTAAACCCAATACCGATGACATGCGTGACGCACCCAGCCGGGTGTTAATGGAAGCGCTCTGGAATGCCGGTGCCAGGGTACAGGCCTATGATCCGGAGGCGATGGCAGAATGTGAACGGATATACGGTCATCGTGATGATCTGGTTCTTATGTCCTCCCAGGATGATGTGCTCCAGGGTGCAGATGCGTTGGTGATTGTGACCGAGTGGCAGCATTTCAAAGTGCTGGATTTTGAGGGGGTTAAACAAAAACTCAATCAACCTGTAATTTTTGATGGGCGGAATTTATTTGAGCCTGAGAAAATGCAGCAGCACGGATTCACTTATTACTCTATTGGCCGGGCTTAAATGAGCATACTCGTAACTGGCGGCTGTGGTTTTATTGGCTCCCACGCTTGCGTGGTGTTACTGGATGCCGGCTATGACGTTGTGGTGCTGGATAATCTCTGTAACAGTACTCGGGAGGTTGTTGAGCGTGTTGCACAAATATGTGGCAGGGCACCGATTTTTGTCGAAGGGGATATTCGAGATGCGATTTTACTCGAAAGCCTGTTTTCTGAATATGAAATTTCTGCGGTAATGCACTTTGCCGGCCTTAAGGCTGTGGGTGAGTCGGTTGCACAGCCTGAAAAATACTATGACAACAACGTAGGAGGCAGCCGGGTGTTGTTTGCGGAAATGCAGGCGGCAGAGGTAAAAACCCTGGTGTTTTCTTCTTCTGCCACGGTGTATGGAGATCCTGCCAGCGTGCCGATTGCTGAAGATTTTCCGCGTTCGGCCACTAATCCTTATGGTGACACCAAGCTGCAAGTCGAGGATATTCTTGAAGGTCTGTATCAACAGGATAGCGGCTGGTGCATAGCTCGCTTGCGTTATTTTAATCCGGTGGGAGCACATACCAGTGGCCTGATTGGGGAAGATCCTGATGGTATTCCCAATAATTTGATGCCATTTATTAGCCAGACAGCTGCCGGAATTCGCCCTGTGTTGAGTATCTTTGGTGGGGACTATGATACGCCGGACGGTACCGGTGTCCGCGATTATATCCATGTAGTCGATTTAGTTGCCGGACATCTGGCGGCACTGGAGTACCTGGATAAAAACCAGCAACTGTTAACGGTTAATTTGGGTACGGGGCAGGGTGTGTCGGTACTGGAAATGGTGCATGCCTATGAACGTGCCAATCAATGTAACGTCCCTTATCAGATCGTCAATCGGCGCCCCGGCGATATTGCAGAATGCTGGGCTGATACCCGCCTGGCGAATCAGATATTAGGCTGGCAGGCTATCCGTACACTGGATGATATGTGCCGTGATACCTGGCGCTGGCAGCAATCACGGAAGTCTAAATGAAACATCAACTTGATCTGGTCGATATCGGCTGTAACCTCACCCATGACAGCTTTGATAAGGACCGCGAACAGGTCATTCGCCATGCCAGTGAAGCCGGTGTTAGTCAGATTGTGGTGACCGGCGCATCTGCTGTGGGCAGCGCGGCTGCCCGGGAGTTGGCGCGGCATTACCCCAACCACCTGTTTGCTACCGCCGGGGTTCATCCGCACCATGCGGCTGATTATAACGATGAAACTGACCAGCAGCTGCGGCAATTGGTTTTAGAGCCGGAGGTTGTGGCTGTAGGTGAGGCCGGGCTCGATTATTTCCGGGATTTTTCTCCACATCCTGCCCAGAAAAAAGCTTTTGAACAGCAAATCCAGATCGCGATTGATACCCAAATGCCATTGTTCCTACATCAGCGGGAGGCCCATGCAGATTTTTTTGCAATATTAAAAAGCTTTCGAGACCAACTTACCAATGTAGTGGTTCATTGTTTTACCGATACCCGCGAAGCCCTGTATGACTATATTGATATGGATTGTCATGTGGGTATTACCGGCTGGATCTGTGATGAACGCCGAGGTGGCCACCTGAAGGAATTGGTAGGAGATATTCCAGCCAATCGATTGTTGGTTGAAACTGATGCGCCTTATTTAAAACCACGAAATTTGCGCCCCAAGCTCAAAAGCCATCGCAATGAACCGAGAATCCTGCCCTGGGTTGTGGGAACGATAGCGGCCTGTCGGGGGGAAAGCCCATTGGTGACTGCGGCAAATACCAGCCGTAATGCGCGGGCATTCTTTAACTTACCGTAAGGTTCCGGTTGTGCCGGGCATTAGCTCCGCAGGCCTTTACCCGTGTGCACCAGCCACAGGCAAACACTGCCGAGAATAGCAACAAACAGGATGATAATGACATAGGCTGTGCCGATGGAAACATCCGAACGGCCCAGCATGCCATAGCGAAAACCATTGATAATATAGAAAATCGGGTTAAACGCTGATACCTTTTGCCAGAACTCCGGAAGCAGGGATATTGAATAAAACACTCCGCCCAGATAGGTTAGTGGTGTCAGGATAAAGGTTGGAATAATGGCAATATCATCAAATTTCTGCGCAAAGATTGCATTTACCATACCAGCCAGTGCGAACAATATGGATGTTAGCAGGGCGATAGAAAATGTAACCCAGAGATTATGAATTTCGATATCGGTAAACTGCATGGCAATCATGGTGACAACTGAGCCCACCATCAGTCCCCGTACCATCGCGCCGCTGACATAGCCAGCCACAATCACATAACTAGGCAGTGGTGATACCAGCAGTTCTTCAATGTGGCGGCCGAATTTGGCGCCGAAAAAGGAGCTCACCATATTGCCGTAGGAGTTGGTGATTACCGACATCATAACCAGGCCGGGGACAATGAAAGTCATATAATCCACGCCATCCATTGTGCCGATGCGTTTGCCGATCAGGTTGCCGAAGATAATAAAATAAAGCGTCATGGTGATTGCCGGCGGCACGATGGTCTGGCCCCAGATTCGCAGGATACGTTTGACCTCCTTGCGGACCAGGGTTTTGTAACCGATCCAGTTCAGCGTCGCACTCATAACGATGACTCCAACTGATGGTCCCGATTATCTTCGTTGACCATGCGCATAAACAACTCCTCCAGGCGGTTGGCCTTGTTGCGCATGGAAAGCACGTGCACACCAGCCTGGTCGAGGGCCGCAAACAAATTATTCAGCGAGCGCTCTTTTGGGACTATTGCTTCAAGCTGGCTGGAATCCAGCAACCGGGTTGTGATGCCTTCAACCACTGGCGCAACTGTCATGGGTTCGCGCAGGTCGAGCAGGAAGGTTTCCACATCCAGGCTTGCAAGCAATGACTTCACATCGGTATTTTCGACCAGGTTGCCATGATTGATAATGGCGATATTCCGGCACAGCTGTTCGGCTTCTTCAAGATAGTGGGTGGTCAGGATCACTGTAGTGCCGGCGTCATTAATGCCTTTGATGAACTCCCACATTTCCCGGCGGATTTCTATATCGACGCCCGCAGTAGGCTCATCCAGGATTAGCAGTTCCGGCTCGTGCACCATGGCCCGGGCGATCATCAAACGGCGTTTCATGCCACCGGAAAGCTGGCGTGCGGGTTTGTCGTGTTTATCCCACAACTTCAGTTGTTTGAGGTATTTTTCTGCTCGCTCAATTGCCACTGGTCGGGTCAACCCATAGTAACCGGCCTGGTTAACGACAATATCCAGCGGTGATTCAAACTGGTTGAAATTAAGTTCCTGCGGAACCAGCCCAAGGTGGCGCATCGCGGCTGAGCGATTTTTCTGCACCGAGTCACCAAAGACCTTTACTTCGCCTGAGCTGGTGTTAACCAATGAACTGATGATGCCGATCATGGTCGATTTGCCGGCACCATTGGGACCAAGCAGGGCAAAAAAATCGCCCTTTTCTACGCTCAGGGAAACGCCTTTGAGCGCCTCTACGCCATTGCTATAGGTTTTATTAAGATCGGTGATTTCAAGTGCATTTATCGTGGGCATCTGATCATTATAAAGTGCGGCTGCGGGCAGGTCAGTATATTTCTATAGCTAGTCGACAATGGGAAATGACCTGTGGCCTATGGACGTTACGTGGCTAACTCATTATTATTCCCATCTGTCACAATTTTGTAGTTTTATTTGAGGGGATACTTTTGCAACGAATACTTCTGTTCACCCTGCTAATTGCTGTATCGGGGCTTAATTTTGCGGACTCGGCGGTCGAGTTTGCTGATCTTGAGCTTGAGCCCTGTGTGCTGGATATGCCAGGCACATCAATTACTGCTGAAGCTGAATGCGGCTGGTTAACCGTAGCTGAAAACCGGGATCAACCGCAGGGTAATAAAATTCGCCTGCACTTCGCCCTGGCACGGGCTATCAAACCCGGGGAAGAAAATAGCCCCATTTTCTTTTTTGCCGGAGGCCCCGGCCAGGCGGCATCTGAACTGTGGGTGCAACTACAGGCCCCTTTGAAGAAGTTGCAACGTACCCACGATATTGTTTTGATGGATCAGCGAGGCACCGGTGCCGACTCACCATTAGCCTGCGAGCCGGAAGATGATGCCATTGAGCTGCGGGTCAACCTTGGCAAGATTGCCAAACAGGTTGAAGAGTGCCTGCAGCAAGTTAAAGGTGATCCGCGCTTTTATACCACCACCATTGCGATGGCAGATTATGAGCAGCTGAGGGTCGCCCTGGGTTATGACAAAATCAACTTGATTGGTGTTTCCTATGGTACCCGTGCGGCACAGGAATACCTGCGCCGTTACCCCGATAAGGTGCGCACAATCACCCTGGATTCTGTGGTGCCGGTGGAGCTGGTATTAGGCGGCGAACACGCGATGAACCTGGACCAGGCGGTTTCCAGTATCCTGGATGATTGCCTGGCTGATAGCGATTGCAACGAGGCCTTCCCCCTGGTCGACAAACAGTTGCAGCAGTTAATTGAACAGGCGCGGGTGAGCCCGCAAACGCTGGTGGTCGAAGACCCCCTGAGTGGCGACCCGATTGAACTTGAAGCCAATATGGACGTACTCGCCGTGGCCTTGAGGATGCTTGCATACAGCGCTCCAACCCAGGCCCAGTTGCCCTTTCTGATTAATGACGCGGTGGTCACAAATAACCCGAAACGCCTGGTTTCTCAAGCTATGCTGGTTATTTCCAGCATGGAGGGCATGATCAGCCACTGGATGGAACTGTCGGTGCTCTGCAGCGAGGATTACCCGCTGATGAAACCGCGACCGGAAGATGCCGACACCATCATTGGTGAAGCGTTTTATAAAATGTTGATTACCCAGTGTGAGCTCTGGCCACAAGGCGAAGTACCTGCTGATTTCCACCAGCCGTTTAAGTCAGATGTACCGGCGTTATTGCTTTCAGGTGAGTTTGACCCGGTTACCCCACCGCGTTATGCAGAGCTTACAGCCAGGCAGTTCAGCCGACACCAGAACCTGGTCGTAAAAGGCCAGGGCCACAGTGTCGCCTTCAGCCAGTGCACGCGCGATATTGTCACTGACTTTATTAACACCGCAGGTTTTGAAGACCTCGACACCAGCTGCCTGGAAAAACAGGGCCGCTCACCATTTTTTGTTAACCTGCTGGGGCCGACACCATGATTGCAGTCGAAAACCTGAAGAAATCTTTTGGTGAAGTAGAGGCCGTTCGCGGCATCAGTTTCAAAGCGGAAGACGGCCGTATTACCGGCCTGCTGGGACCGAATGGCGCAGGTAAAACCACCACCCTGCGGATGTTGTATACCCTGTTGGAGCCCGATAGCGGTAGCATTCTCATTGATGGCATGGATCCGCATAAGCACACCATTGAGGTGAAGCACAAACTTGGGGTGGTGCCAGACTCCCGCGGCCTCTATACCCGATTAACGGCGCGTGAAAATATCCGCTACTTTGGCCAGTTGCATGGGATGTCAGCTGCCGACCTCGAGTCGCGCATCGAAGAGCTGACTGGAATCCTCGGCATGCAGGAATTTATCGACCGACGTACTGATGGCTTTTCCCAGGGCCAGCGGGTCAAAGTGGCAATTGCCCGGGCGGTGGTGCATTCGCCACAAACGATTTTACTGGATGAACCCACCAACGGACTCGATGTAATGACCACCCGTGCCCTGCGGCATTACCTGCTGGACCTGAAAAAAGCCGGGCATTGCGTGGTGCTGTCTACCCATATCATGCAGGAAGTTGCAGCGCTCTGTGACCACATTATTATTATTGCTGACGGCCAGATTGCCGCCTCCGGTAATGCAGATGAACTATTACAGCAAAGCGGATGTAGTACGCTGGAAGATGCCTTCGTGAAACTGATCGGAACTGAAGAGGGCCTGTTGTCATGAGCGGCTGGTTGACGGTATTTAAAAAGGAAGTAAAAGAAAATTTCCGTGATCGCCGGGTCATCTTTACCTCACTGGTAATCGGCCCGCTGTTTGGGCCGCTATTGCTAATCGGCATGTTCAGCCTGATGGCGGATAAAACCTCCGAGCGCATGGAAGAAGCGCTGGAATTGCCTGTTGTCGGGCAGCAATACGCTCCCAACCTGATTAACTACCTGATACAGGAAGGGGTTGAAATAAAGCCTGCACCGAATAATCCTGAAGCAGCGGTGAAAGCCAAAGATGAGGACGTTGTCCTGCGTATTCCAGCTGATTTTTCTGAACGCTGGGATGCTGGTCAGCGGGCCATCGTTGAAGTGATTGTGGACGAATCCCGTAATCATGTCGGTGTGACCAGCCAGCGGCTGCGGCGGTTGCTGAATGCCTATTCAAGCCAGATAGGTATTTTGCGCCTGCAGTTGCGCGGAGTATCACCGCAGATATTAAATCCGATCATGGTAAAAACCATCGATCAGTCAACGCCGACATCAAGGGCGGCTAGGTTATTGTCCTTTTTACCCTATATTTTGATGATTGGTGCCTTTGTCGGCGGCATGCATTTGGCGATCGATGCCACTGCCGGGGAAAAAGAGCGGCACTCCCTGGAGCCGCTACTGATCAACCCGGTGCCCCGCTGGCAGATAATGGCCGGAAAGCTAATGGCTACCTCATTCTTTGCAGGCTTGTCGGTTTTCCTGACGGTTATTGCTTTTCGTCTGCTGGTCCCTTTCCTGCCGGCAGATTTATTAGGGACTTCGATTTCGATTACCAATCCGATGCTACTGGGAATATTGGTGGTTATCCTGCCGATGGCGATCCTTGCATCAGCCTTCCTGACAATCCTCGCATCCTTCGCAAAATCTTTCCGTGAAGCTAATTCCTATATGGGCCTGGTGACCCTGATTCCGATGTTGCCGAGCTTCTATTTAATGATTAACCCGGTAAAAGCGGAGACCTGGATGATGGCGGTACCGCTACTTTCGCAGAATGTTTTAATCCATGAATTGATCCGTGGAGAGCAGGTTTCAATCAGCTGGTATCTGATCGCCGGGGGCACAACATTGGGGCTGGGGTTGGTGTTGGCAGCCATCGCAGCAACGCTGTATAACCGTCCCCGGGTGATATTTTCGGGTGAATAAGGCGTCTTTGTACTATACTAAGGTCTAATAGTGATATTAATTTAAAAGTATTTATGAATTTAGTGAGAGGTTTTAACGACTAATAACAGTATAAGAATATAAGGGAAACGCAGTCCAAGGGGTTGGTTGCGTTAGGAACAAAAAAACATATTTAACAAAGGGTAGTACGATATGTGTGCAATGAGAATAGCCGACCAGATGGTCCACGGCGCATCAGAAATCGACAACAGCGTTAGCAACGCCGATCGAGAAAACAAACCTGTAGCCGCTCAAAGTTATGCTGCGCCAGTTAACATTTCAGCTAACCGACCTGACAGCAGTGCCGAAGACTGGGCGCATGGGCGGCAGGCGCAATTCAACATGGTGACATTCAAACTCTGCGGCCGGGGGCGGGAAGAATGGCATGATGAGAAGATACAGACTGAAGACTGGTTCAAGGGTGTTGCTGCAGAACCGGTTCCGGTTGTTCGCCTGACAGATTACGAAAGCGAGTTGCGTGGCATAATCCATATGCGTACCACGGATAAAGGTACTGAAGTCTGCCTTTCACTGATTACCCCTAAAGGCAACTGGCAGACCGGAATCTGGTTTGAAATTGATGCCGGTGATGATGTTTCTGTTTCCTGGTGTACCGATTGGTCAGGACGGGAATTAACGACAATCGCTTTGGAGATCCAGCAGACCGAGCACTAGGTAATATTTTAAGGACACAATAAGCCGGGCAGCGCCCGGCTTTTTTGTGCCATTTTGCAGGCTAGGCATTTATGCCCATCCTACTAGAAACCTTCCGGCAACTTCAAACCCGTAAAGTAGGCGATAAATGCCCACATATCAGCATATTCCTCAATAATCATCTCCGTAGGCTTGCCATCGGCATGCCCGGCATTTACATCGACGCGAATGAGTGTCGGTGGTCCGTCTTTGGCCTGTGCCTGCTGCAGGCGGGCAGCATATTTAAAGCTATGCCCGGGCACGACACGGTCATCGGTATCGCCAGTGGTAATCATAGTGGCCGGATAACGCTGACCCTGCTTAATATTGTGGTAGGGTGAATAAGCATACAGTGCCGGAAATTCTTCAGCGATCGCAGATGATCCATAGTCATCGGTCCAGAAACGACCAGCAGTGAAATTCTGAAAGCGCAACATATCCATCACCCCGACCTGTGGCAGCGCAGCGGCAAACAGTTCAGGCCGCTGATTGATGGTGGCGCCGATCAAAGTACCGCCGTTAGAACGCCCATAAATCGCCAGGTGTTTAGCTGAAGTCCAGCGTTGGTCAATTAAAAATTCTGCAGCGGCGGCAAAATCATCAAACACATTTTGTTTATTCGCTTTGGTACCGGCCTTGTGCCAATCCTCACCATATTCACCCCCGCCACGCAGGTTTGCCACAGCATAAATACCACCCATTTCTACCCATGCAATTCGTGAAGGATCAAAACCCGGGAGGATGGAAATATTGAATCCGCCATACCCATAGAGCAATGTAGGTGTTGTACCGTTCTTGTCCAGGCCTTTTTTATAGGTAATGAACATCGGTATTTTGGTGCCATCTTTAGAGGGGAAAAACACTTGCTCAACCACATAATCTGCTGGATTAAAGTCTACTTTTGCCCGGGTGATAAATCGGCTCTCATTGCTGATTACATCGTAACGGTAAATGCTTGGTGGCTGGTTAAAGCTGGAAAACAGGTAAAAAGTTTCTGCGGAAGTGTTGTTGCCGTTGAAACCGTTGGCGGTGCCGATTCCCGGCAGTCGGACTTCATGTTTCAGGCTGCCGTCAGGGTTAAGCACCAGGACCTGTGAGCGTGCATGCTTGAGGTAATGGGCTACATACAGCTCACCAATTTCTGCGATTCCGGTCAGCACAGAATCTTGTTGTGGAATGACTTCCTTCCAGTGTTCACGTCCGGGGCGGGTGATATCAATTGCAATAACCCTGCCGCGCGGGGCATTGTCGGTGGTTTTAAAGTTGAACGTATTGCCATGAACCGATAACAGGTTAAAAGCGGCGGTGAAATCATCGATCAGGGCAATGGGTGCAGCAGGATTATCACCCAATGGCAGGACGTCAACGCGGTTGCGGTCATCTGTGCCAACCCAGGTACCAACGATAAGCCAGCGGCCGTCTTCTGAAACCTCCCCGCCAAAGCCCCAGTCAGGCTGGTCGGGCCTGGCAAATACCATTTTGTCATCAGCTTCGGCGGTACCCAGCAGGTGTAGATAAACTTTCTGGTCTTTGTTGAGGCTCTGGAACTCCTGGCCTTCCTGCGGGCGCGGATAGCGGGAGTAGAAAAACCCGCTTTCGTCCGGCAACCAGGAGATCGAGGTGAATTTTAACCACTGAATGCGGTCATCCAGCAACTTCCCGCTGGCTGTATCCATGACTTCCCAGGTGCGCCAGTCTGAACCGCTGTCCTGGATGCCATAGGCAATATAGCGGCCTTTGGGGCTGGGAACAAAGTTAGACAGGGCTTTGGTACCGTCATCCGACCAGCTGTTGGGGTCAATCAATAAGCGTGTTTCAGTATCGAAACGGTCCTGGACATACAGTGATGACTGATTTTTCAGGCCATCATTGCGAAAAGAAAAATAGTATGGGCCCTTGCGGTCCAGGAAATGCTCGCTGTGTCGCGGCGGGGCGATACCGTATTTCTCATAAGCCCAGAGCTTGCTGAGTTTTTGTTTAATCCGCTGCCGGTCAGGCAGGTCCTCAAGAAAATTAAAAGTGACTTTGTTCTCTGCTGTTACCCAGTCGGCAACAGCCGTCGAATTACGTACATCATCCTCCAGCCAGCGATAGGGATCTGCCACGGATTTGCCATGGTATTGATCGATATGATCTATCTTTGTGCTGTCGGGGTATTCAAGCGCCATCGCTGTGGAGCCGGTCAGGAGTACTGTAAGGAAAAGGCTGTTGATAGTTCGCTTAATCAGGTGCATATTGTTCACTATTCTGTAAAATAACCATCCTAACAGAGCAGTAAGTTCTAGTTAACCTCCATGGAGAAACATTATGCATAAAACAATACCCCGATTATTATTGGCTTTTACTGTGTTGCTGCTGGCGCTGCCATTATTTGCTGCTGAAAAGGGTTCCATGGAAGGTAAAGCAGCGCCGGAATTTAAGCTTCAGGACCAGAATGGTGACTGGCATGCACTTGAAGATTATCGTGGCCAGTGGCTGGCACTGTATTTTTACCCCAAGGACGACACCCCGGGCTGTACGACCGAAGCCTGTAATTTTCGTGACAATATCTATGCCTATAAGGCCATTGGTGCGGCAATTGTCGGTGTAAGTCTCGATGATGTGGAGTCACATGCGGAATTTGCAAGTAAATATAAACTGCCGTTTACCATCCTCTCGGATACTGATAAGTCCGTGAGTAAAGCCTATAACGTGCTGCGTAATTACATGCTGGTTAAAATCGCATCGCGCCAGTCCTTCCTGATTAACCCTGAAGGGGTGATAGTAAAACACTATGCAAAAGTAGACCCAGAGAAACACAGCGAAGAAGTTCTCCACGACCTGAAACAGTTAATGGCAGAGTAGGGTGGGCACCGGTAAATACTTAAGTAAAAAAAAGTAGTATGTCATCCCGGCCCCCGAGCCGGGACCTCATTGGGCTACATGCTATTCATCAGGAGGTACCGGGTCGAGCCCGGTATGACATTCTATTTTTTATCACCCAGGTTTTGGCGCTCTTGCAATCACCCAGCAATCCACCCTCTCAACACCCCTCTCGAGCAGTATCCTGGCGGCCTCCGAAAGTGTACTCCCTGTTGTCATCACATCATCAACCAGGGCCACATGCGCCGGTAGTTTTGCCACCCTTGCATCAAGGGCAAAAACCCCGCGAATATTCTTTTTGCGCGCTTTAGCATCCAGTTCTACTTGTGGAAGGCGGGGTTTGCCCCGTAGCAGGATGTTTTCACGCAAGGGGATATTGAGTCCTTTTGCCAGGTCTGCTGCCAGCAGTGCGGCCTGGTTAAACCCTCGCTGCTGCTGTCGTGAACGGTGCAGGGGGATGGGGATAATGGCATCTGGTACGGCAGCATTTGCGAGCTTCTCAATATTTCCCTGTATTAACCCAGCCAGCATTCGCCCCACCGTGAGGTCACCCTGGAACTTGAAAGCCTGAACCAGGCGATCCAGCGGCCATTGGTAAAGGTAAGGCGCAAGTGTTCGGGTGAAGCAGGGAGGGGATTGCAGGCAGTCTGCACAGCATAACCGGGGGTTGTTGCCGGCAGCCGACAGTGGAATACCGCACTGATAACAGGCTGGTTCGTTTTGTACCAGGTCCTGCTGGCAAGCCCTGCAAATATCAGCTGCTGCGGTGTATTTACCTTGATTATTATGTCCAGCCTGCCCGCTTTCACCGCAAAGCACACAAACAGGTGGATAAAGCCCGTCAACCAGCTTGCTAATCATTTGGTTGACAGCCAAAATACATCTCCCGGCAATAGCAGCTTTGCAAGCACGATATTACAGGTATAAATAATGACAACTTCGAGCCCCCTTCACCACCCAATAACTGAAGATCATACCGCTTTACGCCATGACTGGTCATCCCCTGAAGTCCTGCGCCTGTTTAATCAACCGTTTAATGACCTGTTATTTACCGCCCATAGTATCCACCGGCAGCATTTTGATCCCAATGAAGTGCAGATCAGTACCCTGTTAAGCATCAAGACCGGTGCCTGCCCGGAAGACTGTAAATATTGTCCACAGAGCGTGCACTATGACACCGGCCTGGAACGCGAAAGGTTACTGCCGGTAGAAGAGGTGGTAGCCGCGGCCAATGCTGCCCGGGAAACTGGTGCTACCCGCTTTTGCATGGGTGCAGCCTGGCGCCAGCCGACTGATCGTAACCTGGATAAAGTGATTGAACTGATCACCGCAGTAGGCGAAACCGGGATGGAAACCTGTGTCACCCTGGGGATGCTAACCGATAGCCAGGCGGTAAGGTTAAAGGATGCGGGCCTGGATTATTACAACCATAACCTCGATACATCACCAGAATTTTATCCTGAAGTGATTAAAAGCCGCACCTATGATGATCGCCTGGATACTTTAAAACATGTGCGTGATGCCGGCTTGAACGTCTGCTGTGGCGGGATTGTCGGCATGGGTGAAAGCCGTAGCGACCGTGCAGGCCTGCTGGTGGAGCTGGCTAACCTGCCGACCCACCCGCAAAGTGTGCCGATTAACCAGCTGATCCGGGTTGCGGGTACACCGCTGGAAACACTGGAGGACCTGGATGAACTCGAGTTTGTGCGTACCATTGCGATTGCGCGGATTATGATGCCGCATTCTGTCGTCAGGCTATCAGCCGGGCGCGCTGAAATGAGTGATGCCAAACAGGCATTGTGTTTCTTTGCTGGCGCCAACTCAATTTTTTATGGTGAAAAACTGCTGACAGCCGACAACCCCGAAGCCAACAGCGATCAGGTGCTGTTTGAAAAACTGGGAATCAACCGCGCTAAGGCCGTGAGTGATTCAGCCGCCTGATACAGATAGCGCTGGCATGGAAAGAATTAGGCAACAACTGCGGCAGCTGCAGCAACAGCAGCGTTATCGTCGCCGTCGGGCAGTCAGTGAACTCACTGGTTCACGGGTTTCTGTCGATGGCAGGGTATTGCTCAATTTTTCCGACAACGATTATCTCGGTCTGCGCCAGCACCCTCAAGTCATTCAGGCCTGTACACAGGCCGCACAAAACTATGGTGTGGGCAGTGGCGCATCGGCCCTGATCAGCGGTTATAGCGATCAACACCAGGCTTTAGAAGAAGAACTGGCAGATTTTCTTGGCTATGAAGCGGTATTGCTATTCTCCAGTGGTTACCTCGCCAACCAGGCGGTCCTGAACAGCCTGTGCCAGCGCGGGGACAGTATTTACAGTGATCAGCTAAACCATGCCTCACTGATCGATGGCTGCCGCTTATCACGGGCGGATGTGTATCGTTATGCACATGCTGATAGTGATCACTTATCAGGTTTGCTGCAGAAAAATGCCAGGCAGCAAGGTGACGGGGAAAACTTTATCCTTAGTGATGGTGTTTTTTCAATGGATGGTGACCTGGCGGCTTACTCCGAATTACGGGAGCTGGCGGATCAGCATCAGGCCACATTAATTATTGATGATGCCCATGGTGTGGGTGTGATGGGAGCACAGGGCTGCGGCAGCTGGGAGTTTGCAGGAGCCACAAGGCCGGATATCCTGGTGGGTACGCTGGGAAAGGCATTCGGCACCCATGGCGCATATGTTGCAGCTTCGAAAGAGCGTATTGAGTGGCTGATCCAGAAGGGGCGTTCATATATCTACACTACAGCGCTCGCACCGCCCATCGCAGCAGCGACCCGTGCCAGTTTGCGGCTGATACGGGATGGTAGCGGGCTACGTAACAAATTACAGGCAAACATTGCGTATTTCCGGCAGGCTGTAGCGGATCATGGCCTGGATCTGCTAAGCTCGAACAGTCCAATCCAGCCACTGTTACTGGGTGATGAACAAGACCTGCTGGACTGGGCTGGAAAACTAAACCAGGCCGGCATCCTGGTTGGTGCAATTCGCCCGCCCACAGTCCCTGAAGGCACTTGCCGCTTGCGGATTACCCTGAGTGCAGGCCATACAAAAACTGAAATTAATCAATTGTTAAAAGGACTCAATCTGTGCAACCGCCAGAAGACAACATAATTTGCCAGATTCGGCCTTCGACTGAACATGCCGAACTGGATATCGACCAGGCCCGGTTGGCATTTCACCGGGCTGCATCAGAATATGAGAAGCATGCCTGGTTGCAGCAGGAAATAGGCGGCCGTTTGCTGGAACGTCTGGATGAACTCAATACTCAACCTCGTACCGTGGTCGATATGGGCTGTGGCACGGGCTTGCACAGCTTTGCCTTAAAGACACGCTACCCGAAAGCTGATGTTATCGGCATCGACTTTGCTGAAGGTATGCTGGCTGAAGCCAAAAAACGCAATCGCTGGCACCGCAAGGTGGAATACCGCCAGGCAGACATGGCTGTCAGCGGTCTGGCGGATGCTTCGGTGGATTTGCTTTACTCCAACCTGAGCCTGCAGTGGGCCGTGGACCTGCGGGCCTTGTTCAACGAGTGGCGGCGGATAATGAAACCCAATGGGTTGGTCTTGTTTACCACTTTGGGCCCTGGTACATTACTAGAATTACGTGAAGCCTGGTCAAAAGTGGATAATATGGCCCATGTAAACACATTTCTTGATATCCGTGATGTTGGAGATGCCCTGATGGCCTCGGGCTTCCATGAACCGGTCATGGATGCTGAAATGCTAACCCTCACCTATTCCACAGTACATAAACTGATGCGTGAACTGAAAGGCATGGGTGCGCACAATGTGAATCATAATCGTCAACACAACCTGACAGGTGCCGGACGAATTCGTGCCATGTGCGAAGCTTACAAGGACTTTCTCCTGCCGGATGGCCGCTATCCAGCCAGTTGGGAAGTTATTTACGGGGTCGCCTGGCAGCCGGAAGACGGCCAGCCTATTCGCACAGTAGTCGGTGAAGAGGCCAGCTTTTCGATCGCCCACTTGCTTAGTAGCCGGAAGAAGAAAAAATGAAGCGCTGGTATATCACCGGAACCGATACCGAAATTGGCAAGACCCGAGTGAGCTGCCAGTTGTTGATGGCGCTAAGGCAGCAGGGTTTGAGCACAGCAGCGTTTAAACCCGTAGCTTCCGGTGCTATTGATGCCGGTGCAGGATTGCGCAACGATGATGCTTTGCAGTTAATTCAGGCCAGCGGGAGTGCAACTGCATATAATGATGTGAACCCCTGGTGTTTTAAAGAAGCGGTCGCCCCACACTTCCTGGCGGCTGAGGCTGATGTTCATATTGACCCCCAGAAGATGGCAGGGATTGTTTCATGTGAGCAAAGCGATGTGGCGGTAATTGAGGGTGTTGGCGGCTGGCTGGCGCCACTGGGTACCTCGACAACGCAGGCGGATATGGCCGCTACGCTCGGTGCCGGGGTTATCCTGGTTGTTGGTATGCGCCTGGGTTGTATCAATCATGGGCTGCTTAGTGCAGAGCGTATAGTGCACGATGGAATACCGTTGCTGGGCTGGGTTGCCAATCAGGTTGACCCCGGGATGAGCCGCCTCCAGGACAACATAAATACACTAAAAGAGCGGCTGCCGGTACCGCTGCTTGCGTCCATCGCCTGGGGCGAAGTCCAGCCGGAGTTCAACCTGGAGTCCTTAATTGATTGATCTGTGACAGGTTTTCGATTAATAGGCTGTATTTTTCGGTTTTATTTAGTATAATTATGTTGCTGATGTTTTCCCCCTTTGCGTCAGCTCCCATCGAGGGTCGATCTACCCCTTATCGGCCCTCGATACTTTTTGCTTCAAAAGAATGATTTCAGCTGTTCTGCTTTACCACCACGGTTGAACCCTGGCCCAAAAATATCGTCATCTCGGGGCGGCGAATAGCCGAAACGTCATGCCGGGCTACGATCCGGTACCGTGACCCCGTGGTTTGTGCTCCGTGAACTGGATTCCCGCCTGTCCCCGACCGCACTGCCGCTCGTACTCAATAACGCAAAACAGGAAGTGCCAGCGCGTGACTTAAGGCCGATGTGCCTGTGCCAGGTAGGCATGGCTTTGCATTTCGTATAAACGGCTGTGGGTGCGTCGGAATTCAAATTCCAGACGATGGCCCCGGTACAGCTTATCAATATCGGTTGCAGCACTGATTATGAGGTTTACACCACGGTCATACAGTTCATCCACCAGGTTGATAAAACGCCGCAGGCTGTCACTTATTTCATCGGTAAATAAAGGGACTCCTGAAATCAAAACGGTATTAAACGCCCGGGCTATTTCTATATAGTCGATCGTGCCGCGGGGTTTTTCACAGAGCTCGGCAAAATCGAACCAGATAATGCCATCGCCGCGATGACGGGTTTCAAAGGCACGTGAATTGATCATCAGGCTGGTCCGGCTGAGCTCGCTACCCGGGTTAATTTGATTATAAAGCGCCAGCATTGCTGCTTCTGTCCCGGCATTCAGCGGTGAATGGTAGATAGGGGCTTTTTCCAGGATTTGCAGGCGGTAATCTGTAGCGCTGTCCAGGTGCAGTGTCTGGCAATGTGCTTCAATCGCTGCAATTGCCGGTAGGAAACGTGCCCGCTGCAGGCCGTTTCGATACAGGCTCGAAGGGGCGGTATTCGAAGTTGCGACAAGCACAACCCCTTCAGAAAACAGGGCTTTCATCAATTCACCGAGGAGCATGGCATCGGCAATGTCGCTGACATAAAACTCATCAAAACAAATGACTTTACTACCGGCCCACTGCCGGGCAATCGTTTGCAAAGGGTTTTGCTGCCCATCCAGCTTGCGCAGTTCCAGGTGGATGCGCTGCATAAAACGATGGAAATGCAGCCTTATCGCAGTTTTTGCCGGTAGGCTGTCGTAGAAAAGATCCATCAGCATGGTCTTCCCGCGCCCGACATCACCCCATATATATAACCCGCGTGGGCTTTTCGAAACTTTGTCCTGTAACAGCAGGCGTTTCAGTAAGGGGGTTTTTTGACGAGGATTTGCGCGCAGCTGTATGTAGAGCTCCTGCAGGGCCTTGATGACAGGTTCCTGTCGGGGGTCAAACTTCAGTTGTTTACTTTTCAGCAGTGATTGCCAGGCAATACCGGGCCCGCCAGGGCTTGTACTCACGCCGCAGGTTTGCCGGGCAGCTGATCGCGTACGCCGTTTTTGATCAGTCCACGAAGATCCATCAGGCGTCGGTGGAAGAAGTGCCCGGCTTGTTCCATAACATCAAGGCGGGGAGTGGGCTCGATTTCGCGGGCCCAGCTGATAACAGCCTCCGCTGGAACGACATCATCCTCATCTCCCTGGATCACTATCCATGGGCATTTGGGTGCTTTCAGTTCTGAAAACTCGTAGCGCTCAACCGGTGGCGCAATCAGGATAAGCTGGTTCAGGGAAAGCTTGCCGGAAGCACGCAGGCAAACATAGCTACCAAATGAAAACCCACCAAGCAGGATTTCATCATCAGGTCGTACCCGGCGCACCCAGTCCACTACCATCATCAGGTCATCTGTTTCACCAAAGCCATCATCGTGGCTGCCTTCGCTGGCTCCCGCACCACGGAAATTCATCCGCACGGTATGTACACCAACTTCGCGCAGGGCGCGATCCATGATGGTGACAACCTTATTGTGCATCGTCCCGCCGTGTAAGGGGTGCGGATGGCAGAGTACCGCGGTTACGGGCAGGGAAACATCTGCTTCGGGGCAGTCGCTGATGCACTCAACTAATCCGATGGGACCTTCCAGCAGGAACTCCGTACGCTCGAGCGGAAACTTTGTGGGCATTACTGTAGTCATTTGTACTTACCGCAATACGCTTCTGGGGATTAATATAATAGCAAACTCGCTATTAATTTGTCTTGTCAACGCCTTCTTTGGCCAGGAGCCTGTCGGGTTTGACCGATCGTAGCGAGGGAAAGCAGATTTGAGTCAGATTTTTCGGTCTTTTAGGGCAATATGTTACCGCGTGTAACGCAAAAGAGCGGGGAACCTGGCCAAACTCGGCTTTTCCGTAGTAGATCATGTTAAATCCGACAGGCTCCTAAAGGTCAATTTCTACAATTACCGGGTCATGGTCTGAAGAACGATGATAATCACCTTCCGAATACGGATGGTCCGGGCTAAAGGGTGAATTGATATTCCATATCCAGGCCATTTTCACTTTATCTTTCAACTCAGGACTGGCAAAGGCGTAATCAAGCGTACCCGACTGCCCCCAGTAAACATAACTGGAGTTTTCTGATGGTTTAAATGCTTCGACCATCTCCGTCCAGCCACGGGATTTCAGCCGGCGAATGGGATCTTCCTGGCGATAGCTGTTGAAATCACCCAGCATCAGCATATCTCCGACCGCAGAGATGTTGCGCAAAGAATTAAGCCAGTCAGCAACGGCATCAGCGGCTTCTACCCGGGCCTGGTTCCAGCAGCCCTGGCCATCCTTATTGTTGGCGTTGGGGTTGCTTGACCCTGCAACCACTTTTGGACAGCTGCCTTTGGATTTGAAGTGATTAATGGCTAAAAGAAACTCACCACCGCTTTCCAGGTCAAGAAAACGCTGTGCCAATGGGCGTCGGCTCAGCTTGCTGAACGCCTCAGCATTTGAAGAAACAGCGGGGCCCACGGTTTTTACCCGGTTAGATTGATAAAGAATGCCTACACTGATGACATCATCACCGAGCCTTTCAGAGATAGGACGTGAAAACTGCCAGTGCTCACCTGAAAATGCTGCGTTTAATGCCCCGGTAAGGTCCGCAATGGCTGAGTCAGGGCCGTAGCCATCATTTTCCATTTCCTCAACCGCAACAATATCAGCTCCGCTCAGCTTAATCGCGTTTACCAGGCGCGCACGTTGCTGGATAAAGTCGGTATGGCTGGCGGCCCCCCGTTCAGTTGGAAACCCGCCTTGCTTGCCATCACCATTAAAATAATTCAGCAGGTTAAAGCCCATCACCCGCAGGCGTGAGGTTTTGCCCGGCAACGCCTGGTCCTGGTACAGGCTGAACTGAATCGGTTCTGTAGAGGTTAACAGGTAGCGACCCTGGGTTTGGCCGAGAACGCCACTGAGGGTAAAAATCTGATCCCCCACCCGCTTGGTTTCTGTCTTCACAGATATTCCCTGGTTAAGTGGATCAAGGGGTAACTGAATGACTATTTGCCGCTGGCGGTTTTGCCCGCTCAGTTTCCTGGCTTGTTCACCGGGTTCTGAAATTTCAGTGGGAATCACCAGGCGCCCGAAAGCCGAGGCGTTAAGCTGCCGGCGCTTGTAGAGCTGATAGACGTCGGTAACAGTTAGATCCTGAGTAATTTCAAGGCGCATGGCCTCAAGGCTTTCCCGTTCATCATTACTTAGTGGAAGCTGGATGGCATGAGCTGGTAGAGGCTGGTGATGCCCGCAGAAACCGTCAATGGTCACCTGGGCCAGGCTGGTCATCCCGCCTTTACCATTTTTTGCATCCAGCTCAGTCACCACACCGCTAAGCTGGAGTAAATCCCCAACTTTTACAGCCTCTGGAAGCTCGCTGCTGATCACAAAAACAGCATCGGAAGAATGGGGGTCCATATCTGCCATTATCTGCTCTAAATACAGCCCGGAAGCAGTATCAATATGGGTAACAATACCGCGGACGGTATGGCGTTCACCCTGCAACGCGGAGCTTTTCCCAGTGCCCTGGATTGCCGCAATCGAGCTTACATTTGCCTGGCAATCAACGCTTGAGAGCTCGGATACCTTGCCGCCGCTACCGGTACAGGCGCTTAGTAAAGCCGTAACTAATATAAAAAAAGCCAGTCGCAGGTTACTGCGGCTGGCTGTTTCAATCGGGTTGCGCATATTGATGCCTTAAAGTGTTTATTGAACCTGCGAGAGCATATATTGCACCACGGCACGAACTTGAGCATCGCTTAACTGCATCTGTCCACCCTTTGGTGGCATGGCATTGAAGCCATTGATAGCATGGTCAACCAGGGTGTCTTCACCCTGTGCCAGGCGCTCGGTCCAGGCATCTGCCTGCAGCATGGGCGCGCCGGCAGCACCGGTTCCATGGCAGGCAAAGCAGGCTGTCTGGTATATCGCGGCACCATCAATATCAGCTTGAGCCTCATCAGTGGTTGCTGCAGTAGCAGCGGTTTCAGCAGGCGCTGCAGCAACGGCCGCAGCCGGTGCAGCAAGCTGCGGTGCTTCACTACCGGTATAAACAGCAGCCGGAGATTGCAGGTTGCGTTCAGTATTTGCCTGCTGGCTAGCGTTATCATTTGAATTGAATTTACCGCCAAGATAAGCGCCAAAAAAAGCAATTACAACAGTGAATATAACCAGGAACACCATCAGGCCGGTGAAATGGCGCATAAAAATCTTGTCTTCGTTCTGACTCACGTTGGTACCTCAATTAATCAATGACGGAATTTATTTATACTTTTTTGTTTATTATTTACAGGATATCTCTTCTTCGAACAGACTCGAAGATGCCATAGTATATCCGAGCTAGCCTGCAGGGCAAAACACTGAGTTCACAATATTGCTCCCAGACTGGTAAAAACAGCCATTTTTACCTATAATTCGCCACCTTACGCGCCCGTAGCTCAGCTGGATAGAGTACTGCCCTCCGAAGGCAGGGGTCAGAGGTTCGAATCCTCTCGGGCGCGCCAAATTAAACCCTTATAATCAGATGGTTATAAGGGTTTTTGGTTTTTATAATAAACTACAATTATAGCTCAAGTGAATGATAAGTGAATTAATTAGTGAATTCTGTGACTGAATTCACTTAGCTTCAGCTAACCAATTTTGAATAAAAAACCAGTAAACACAGCGCCCCCTTATTAAAAGGTTCTGAATCTAATCTGGCTAGGTTCTATACCAATTTCCATCAGATCGTAAACTTGGAATTTAAGGGGAGGGTATTGGGACTTTAATCGTGTCTATGTATCCGAAGGCCATATAACAACAGTTACTCCTACAGTCTGAAAACCTTACCACCACTGTGTTTCCCAGTATGTCATCAACATCTACCCATGGTTATGGCCGGTGATTGTGGGTTGAGGGTTTTGGGGGTTGGGGAGGGTTGTTTATGGTTTTTGAGGGTGACTGGTAGGGTTGGGTGGAGATTGTTACTGGTTATGAGGCTGGGAGGGTTTGGCGCTTATTAAATAAGGTTCTGCTTTGCTTTCCTGTCAGACTTCACTGTAAGTAGTGCCACAATGAAGATAACCGCAAAGATATCAACAGCAACGTAATTAGGCGATATTACACTGGGGTATACTTGATATTCAAAGCCGGGCGTAAAGCCTGTGGAAAAATCCAGACCAAACACATTTCCCCAGCTTAGAGAAATAAAGAATCCTGCAAGCCCTGAATAATTCATTACCGTTGAACCTAGGGCTATGTTAAAAAGTTGAAGTGACTGATTGAAGATAGAAACCCAATACCATCGTTTCATTTCCCTAATGACTGTATAACCTGCAAACCCATTTAGGCCAACAAGTAGTGCTGTAATAGAAATGGTCCAGAAAGACGTTTCAAATTTAGTTACGATTCCCTGAATTAGCAGGAATCCTATTACCAATGCAGCTGCAATCTGCAAATAGCCAATGATTTTTACATGTTTCTCTACAGTAATATACTTGGCTTTTTCTTGTTTAATCTTATTGTGTTTAATCTCACTTTTTCTGGATTCCAATTCATTCATAACTTCATGGTAAGTATCCGGGTAAGCAATGGCATCCATTCCGTTTTTAACTTGAAATAATTCATCAATTGAATATTTAGTGTAGTCAATTTTATTCATTTTTTGATTACCTAGAATATCCCACCATCAATATGGTTAGATGTTTTTCGGACAGTTTGCATCAATTTCTTCTAGCTTTTTATAAATGAACTTATGACCATCTGAATTCATATCAAAAGATTTAACTATGTCCTCGGATGAGCGATTGACTGTGAATATAGTTCCTGTTTTAGCACTCTTATAAGTAATGGATTCTGATGTGAAATTCAATATTTTATATCGGCGGATTTTTAAATTGCAGTCTTTTACAATTGAGATTTTTCCGCCCTTGTTTACTAGTGCAACTATAGTCCAATACTTGGATCCACTTTGGCCCCAAAATCCATACTCACTATAAATCAAAGTACGCTTATCATTCTCCCAGATTTCATGTATGCTCATATACTTACCATCCTCCCTCCTGTATGACAGAAACGTATGTACTTGGTCTTCATTGGTGTCCTGACCACTCCATAAACCGGTTAGGTCATTTGTGTAGACTGAAGTCTCATACTCACACCCTGAAATAAGAACAGTACTGAGGATTAAGGTTATTTTTAGCAACGAGCGAAATAACATAATTTTATAATGGGTATCCAGTAGACTTATATTATTCGATAACTTTGTTCACAATCATATACATTATCACCTAACTGGTATCTTACCCAATAAACCATAGCAACCAGCTTTGCCTGAACCCAGACTGCTGGATGTAATGCTCCAGTAATAATTACCATCAGCTGAAATACTACCAATATATGTTGTGGTTACATTACCCAATAGGCAGCTTTCGAAATGTTCGGTTATGACTGTATCTGTTGGGGTACCACCACAGTTAACCCCAGTTGTCCCATCAGGCACTCGAATAGCCGATTTGTTCAATATTTGTGCTACATGTGAATCAAATGCAGCTGAATCAAATACACCATTAGTGCGGAAATCGGCTACTGAGAATGGAATCATAAATGTTGCAGTCAGTAGTGCATCACCACTAGGTAGAGATTGCCCGGGTAGACCCTCAGTGCTTTCTACCAACACTTTATTATCTTTTACGATAGTAGCCTCAACTTCAAAGCTAACATTGGCTTCAGGGTCTTCAGTCAGTATTTCAGAAGTAATGTCTGCTATAACTTCAGCAGTAGACAGATCGCACGAATAGATCGCTCTGCCTGTCCTCGGCCCTTTTTCCATGGCAAAAGCAGCTGTAGTCGAGATGAGTGTTATCAGTAATGCAGTGCAGATTGATTTCATCATTTATCCTCCATGATAATTCATTGAGTATTAGCAGCCATTGTTATTTTTTCAAGCTCAATGCTTGACTGTCATCAGCATCCAATTCCTCTCAGCTAACGATATTGCAGAACGATTCTATGTGTCATGCGGAGAGTTCTAGGTGGGTGCAGACCTATTTCTTAATGTTCCAGTGTTAGTGAGTTCGGGTATCGGAATATTCTTCTATTGGCATAAATACTAGTATATCTCAGGAGAATAATAATGAAAATTAATGAAATATTAAATACTACTGAAGCGTGGCAACCACTGGTGACACACTTCACCGACGATGATCAACTTTCAGATCAGCAGAAAATGCTAGTGAAATGGTAATCCCCCCGAAAAACAATCGAACTCAAAAGTAGAATTTTCTCGTAAACTAAACGCAGGAGATTTCTACATGAAAAAATC
>JADFVZ010000045.1 GCA_015222805.1 Pseudomonadota bacterium | reverse complement strand
GGCCATATACCCCTGTTAACGGCTTTTGAGTTTGTTACTTTTTTTGCGTTTTTAGTGATTACTGTCTTCTTGTTATTTGCAATTAAAGAAAAGAATCGCATGCTGGGTGTTTTTCTGCTCCCGGTTGGCCTTCTACTCATGCTTTATGCATCACTTTTATCACGTGGTATCCAACCAGAATTTACAATCTTCGGCAGTTTGTTACTAAAATTTCACGTTCTTACAACAGTATTGGGGTATGCCGCCTGGTCGATCACTTTTGCTGCATCTATCAGTTACCTGTATCTTGAAAAACGTAAGCAGGCTAGTCCCCAAATGTTCGACCAAATGGCCTATCGGGCAGCCTTCTTTGCCTTTTGCTTTTTAACTCTCGGCAACATCACCGGTGCTTTATGGTCTGACAAGGTGTTTGGTCAACTCTGGGCCTGGGATCCTAAAGAAACCTGGTCATTTATCACCTGGCTAATTTTCCTGGCGTACTTACATGCCCGCTATACACTCGACTGGAAAGGTAAGCGAGCGGCAATACTGGCAATTATTGGCTTTATGGCGGTAGTATTTACTTATGTCGGTGTGGATTTTCTACTGCCACAAATCCACGGTACACAGGGCTGAAACAGACTTATTGACCCGCCGTATAACAATGGAACCGGCTCATTAGGCTGTCCAGTGTGCCATCCTGCATATCCATGACTGGATCAGGAAATCTTACATGGAGTGAGTAGTGGGTGAATCCTGAATTCCTGTATCGACATGCCCAGACAATATCCAGCTGAAATCGTGAGCTTCCTTCGCTTCCTCTCACCAACCATATCGCATCAAAATCATCAGCACGCTGGATGATCCCGCCCCGTCGGCCAGTCCCGCTAGTCCATTTGTTGAGTAAACCCGGCAATTCCTCTTTACTCAACGCGGAGGGTATCCAGTTGGCCTGGATACGAAACATAGCAGGACCTTCCTTCCATGACATCACTCTTTCACTACCTGTCATGTCAGAATTTCTAACCCCTCTTTCTTCCGGCAATAACTGGCTGACAAGCCATTGCGATCTTATGTCATTTGGCACCAATCCATCGTGCCTGTAAATTTTCAGATCCATGAAGCGGGCATCCAGATATTGAGTGCTCTGATTCACCATGCCCGCCACCGGAACAGGCTCTTTTCGTCCACCAAGGTATTCAATAATGTTGGTCATATTCTGCCGGGTGGTCGAAGTATAAAGATTCCTGGGTGCATTGAACTCGATGACCGGCTTGTCATCACTATTTATTTCTGAACCGCTGATATAACTGGACAGCAGTTCGCCGCCGAAAAGGTATAACCTGACCAGATCACGATCGCTCTTCACATTGCCCCTTCTGAGTTCCCCCGCCCTTTCTTGTGCACCAACACCACGGGCATGGTCCAGTGAAATTGCATAGGGCTGGTCCGATCCCATGATCACGAAGTCTTCAAAAAGCGGTGACCAGACACTGACATACCTGAAGTTTTCATCGAATGTCTTCAGCACGGTTTTCAGATCAGTGTTGGACATACCATAGGTATGAATCCACTGTGTCATCACACCACCCGGTTTCAGGCGGCTTTTGGCCAACTTAAAGAATTCATCGGTGAACAGGTTTGAAACCCCTGTAATCCAGGGGTTTGAAGGCTCTGAAATAATAAGATCGTAGGAATGTGAGGAAGCCATCAGGAAGTTTCTGGCGTCCGCAGTAATCAATTCAACCTTGGGGTTATTAAGCACGCCATAGTTTTCCGCTTCAAAAAAGGCCGAGGCCTCAACCACTTCGTCTGATATCTCGAGGATGGTCAAGCTCTTTATCAACTCATTAGTGGCGAGTGAGCCGGCCGTAATCCCGCTCCCAAGCCCTATTAGAAGCGCACTTTCGGGTTTTCTGTCTAACGCCAACGGCAATTGGGCAAATATTACCTGAGTTGGAAGATCATGGACACTGGACGCATCTGTCTTGCCATTGATAACCAGTGCTTTATTGTTACGATAAAGCCTGACCGCCACGACCCCATGCAAACCTTCCTTGTAATAGAGCAACTCTCTTAGGTCAGCAACTTGCTGCAGGCTTTTGCCTCGCATCTGCTTGAGCAAGATCTCCGGAGTGACGAAAACCCCGCTGACCATCAACGCCTTGTTCCACGGAGGTATTGACCAGGCGATCAGCAAAAACACAAGGACTGTGACGACGGTGATTGCACGCTGCGGCATTTTCTGTATATCAACACTAGAGTGCAGCCAGAAAGCGATTGCCACCAGCAGATAAAGACCGGCAGCCAACATGATGCTGTAATGCACACCCAGCCAGGGAAGAATAAACAGACCACCTATTAGTGCGCCGAAGATCGTACCCGTGGTGTTAATGGCGTAAGCTGCGCCCACACCACGACCTGCCCTACCCACGCTGTGGGTCCAGATCACTGTCACCAACGGGAACAGGATGCCCATAAACAGCGTGGGAAGGATCATCAGGCCAAAGCTAAGGACAAAAATAAACAGTTGGAACAGGCGGAAATTATCCTGCAAACCGGCGGCAAAACCCGCCAACAACCACCCGGGTAGCATGCCGATCAGGGGTAAGCCCAGTAACAGCGTTAGCCCAATTAAAACGGTAAGCAATGTCGCCTGCACCATGCGACCTTGCAACCATGACTTTGCTAACCAGTCTCCTGGGTTTGCCAGGTAACGCGTGTACAGCAGGCTGCCCAGCCCGATACCGGCCAGGAAACTGGCCAGCGTGATGGTAAAGGCATATACACTGCCACCGACTACCAGTATCAAAGCACGTATCCAGGCCAGTTGTGTCAGCAATGCGGCGAAACCAGCAGTGCCGAACCCTGCCAGCAATATGAAACGAAGGCGTGGTGACATGGCACTATCTTTCGCTGCCTGCGTTTCCTGTTCGGTGACAGCTGCTGATTCAATTGAGGTATGAGTTCGAGGAAACCGATGCAGCATGATCAAAACGATAATCGCAATAGCCAGGTTGATGACAACACCGACAAATATACTGGCCCTCACACCAATTTCTGGCAGTAACAGATAACCAGCCAGCAGTGTACCCAGCATTGCCCCCAGCGTATTTATCCCATAAAACCGGCCAGTCACCTTGCCCAAACCGGGTAATTCAGTCACAAACCCACGCACCAGCAAAGGCAGAGTTCCACCCATCAAAAACGTGGGTACCAACAACGCCAGTAACGCAATACTAAAACGAGTCAGATGTCCACTCATCTGTCCGATTTGTGAGACTGTGGTCACGCTGATATAGGACGATTGCAGAAAGCTGAACAACCAGGGTGTTATCGCCGCATAAACACCGACACCGATTTCCAGCCAGGCATATATCTTTAACGGTTGAGGATGCCGATCTGCATGTCGCCCGAAATAAAGACTCCCCGCCGCAAGCCCCGCCATGTAAGCGGTGATAACTGCTGTGTGAGCGTATGAAGTAATACCCAGGAACAGACTGAGCTGCCGCGCCCAGACCACCTCGTAGATTAAACCCGCGAGTCCGGAGAGAAAGAAACAAGCAGTAATCAACAAGTTCATTGATCTCGGATAAGCCGATTTTTCATTTCTTGTTGAGTTAATCGTGAGCATAGCTAATTAAGAACAAAAATGGTCCCAAGGTCAAGCCCGGTGGGACAGTGAAAGGCACATATTCTTATAGCTCAGCATTAATTTCCTGTCTTTACATGCCCGGTATACGCTCGACTGGAAGGGTAAACGCGCGGTAATTCTCGCAATTATTGGCTTTATGGCAGTCGTATTTACCTATGGCGGGGTCGATTTCCCGCTGCCTCAAATTCATGGTACGCAGTCACAGGGAATGTAACAGTACGGGTGTTGATTTGCACTCTAATTTATATCAGCATTTGCACTGAAAACTAGTTTTTATCGCTCAAATTCGATAACCTGACAATGCCTGCAGGCAAGCTGAAAAGGCGCTTTGAAAATGGCTCCTAATTTTCTTCAGTCGCAAATGAATTCAAAAATTGCCGCCCCCAAAGCAGATTTTTATCAACCTCACTTAATCCTGCTTCATTACAAATGGCATCCCATTTGTTGTTGATGGTTTCTTTTTGTGCCTCAAAGATTGCTTTCGCATCACCTTCTGAAAGTAGGAAGTTATTAGCCGCCTCCAGGCAGGTCGTAAGCTTGCTTGAGCGGTTATCACCACTAATAAGCATTGCTTGTGATGCCTCATTGCCTGCTCGTCCTTGTGGGCAAATATCATAAGCGGGAGTTAAGCTCATCTGTGTACCATCCCAGAATGCGGCATGGTTACGCGCATGGTCGTCAGTGTTACCGCACAATATATTAAAGACCATACGTGAAAATAACTCTTTCAGAGTTTTCTTTGGGTCAGTAAATTTATGTCGAATTATTTCGGCTAGATCTTCATAACTGGCATAGCGCGCCATCATCTCATCGAGGCCAAATAAGGTGAGCGCGGAAAGCATCGATTTACGTTGCCATCCTGTATCAACCTTTATTCGGTCAAATCTTTCGATCAGGATAATGTCTTTACTTGCTGCGCTTGTGATCTGTACGGTAGCAACATTTAAACCAACTTCTTCTGCAAGCCTCATTGCAATATATTCTGCTTTTACAATATTATAAATATCTGAGCTGGTGGAGAATTTTGCGATATATTTTTTATCATTATCTTCAATGGAGGCTTTGGGGCGTGCGCCGCCAAGAGAGCTGCCATGGAAAAGCGCTTGATCTAATTCAGGTGTAAGCGGGACACCTTTTTCAACGCGCTCTGCTGATTCCAGTAGCTCACTTAGCGGCACATTGGCAGATAAGCGAGGGACATACTCAGTTGCAGATTGCTGAAAGTCGAGTGCGCCAATGCGATCCGAACCAGATTCGAGCATATAGGTCAGCTCATCTAGCTGCGTCGTATCAATATCTTTGCCTTTCATGCCAAGCTTTTTATTGATGATAACGCGCCGCCCCCAGGCATCGGGTACACCATCTCTAATGCAGCCTGGCATTGTTAGGCCATCAATTAACGGAAGTGCACCTTCTTTTAGCGGTAGCTCTTTCTCATAAATTGATATGGCTGGGTTGCCAGTATCACTGATGCGTTCTAAATAGCTCTTACCATAGTTAAATAAAAGTTTGTCACCATCGGCTTCTAGTTTTCCAGCGACAACGGGCCTGGTCTCATTGGGTAGCCAAATCCAAACATAGGCTTCTTTATATGCTGCCTTAGAAGTCATCATGAACTACTCTTGTTTTTTTCCGAATTGATTTTGGCATTAAAACCAGTTTGTCTTCGTTCTGGCGAATATGCTTTGAAAGTGAGGTTTCCTCAGCATCAAATAACCTTATGTTCAGAATGGCCGCTACTTCAAAAACTGCACCAATAGAACATTTCATGTCACCTTTTTCTATGCGTTGAACCAGTCCTCTGGATATACCTGCGCGATCAGCAATCTCTTGCATGGTTAATTTGCGTTCTTTGCGGGCAACTCTGATAAGGCTGCTCATAAGCTGTACTGCACCCGCGCTGTAGCGGGAATAGGCCTGTGTTTTAGTTTGCTTCATGCGGTACCTTTTGGGTTATTAATAGATCATAAGGTGGTCTTATGATCCGTATATAGCTCAAAATAGCACTTGATTGAAGAAGAGGCAAGAGAAATGATCCGTATGTAGCTCGTAAGAGCGCGATATGGGCTGTATATGGATCATTTTGAATGCAATTAGTCTGGAAAATGGTACATATTTGAACAGCACTGGGTCAGACTCAAATGCACTAAAGACTGTTGAAAAACCAACTTCTGAAAAAGTGCATTTGAATCTGACCCCGGAACCTGAGCCTCGAGTCCAAATTTACAGGAAAAACTTATATTTCCCTGATTTTGTACCTGTCGCTAACGTGATCCGGAACCTTGTAAAACCATAACTGGTACATGGAAATAATCCACATGACAGCAAAGCACAGGCCCATGAGGCCGCCCGCGATTAGCACCACCCAGGCAAAGCCGGCGTAAAGCTTGGTGAAATACCAGGAACTCACATCGGCGGCGATACACAGGAACGGGGTAAATACAACCAGGCTCTTGACCCACACCGGGCGGATCCATGCATGGCTAAAAATAAAGCCCATGATAAAGAAGATAAAGGTGACCCCGAACAGGTGAATATGGGAAACCCTCACCAGGGTATGCAGGTCAGTACCGGTATCCTGTTCAACCACAGACTGGATGTTATCAAAACCGTCGAGGTTGGATAAATGCGGGTTACTGCCGTCATGGCAGTCCAGGCAATTCTTTGCAATGATAGGTTGTACGGTTGATTCATAACCATCTTTACCAGCACCAGCACCAACCCAGGTCAGGATTTCTGCAAGATCATCAGTTGAAATCATGGCCGACATCGGCCCCTGTAATGCCGCTTCTATCTTGGTACCATCAGATGTTCCACTGTAGGAAATCACGATATCTTCCACCGTCAAAGCAGGATTACCATCGCGACCAGCATCGGAAGTATAGACATAGATCATTGCGAACATATAGCCCATGCCAAGTGCCAACAGGGCTCCTGTAAACAGGAAGCGCATGCTCATTGGCAATTCTTTAAAGTGCCGGTAAAGGCGATGAATAGGTTGGTCGCTCATTTTGCTTCATCCCAGCGACCGGACATTGAGTCCGGCCGCATGTTTACTTGCCAGCCAGCAGTAACTGGCTGAATTAAACTTTATTGTTCCCGACTGTTCGTATTATTTCTTCGGCAGGGTAGCGTAGTAAGCCGAAAGATCAGCCATGTCCTGATCGCTGAGATCTTCAACAGAATCGATCATGTCTTCACTTTCATCTTCGCGTGCGCCGGATTTAAAATCCTTCAGTTCTTTGAGTTGTTCTGCTGCTGGCATCCCGGCAATCGCTGGAATATCTTCATCTGCATCACCTTCACCTTCATCACCATGGCAATCGGCACAATCTTCTGCCAGTGTTTTACCATGCTCCACATCACCACCAGCCTGTACACTGCCGAAGGCAAGAACCATAAGCATAAACATCATTACAACTATAAATCTCTTAATAAACATCTTTCACTCTCCTCTCAATATGCGGGGTCAAAGGGGGCGACCCCACTAAACTTGGCTATTGTATCAACTGCCGCTTAATTTGTTTTTGCATCACTATCTTCGGCAGGCAACTGGATATAGATTACAGCCTTGGGCTGCTGAGATGCAAAATATAAGCCGATGCGTTCAATATCCCGCGGGCTTAACGGGTCTGCCATCACATGCATTGTCCGATTACCACGGACATCTGCAGCATAGGCTTTCAGTGCAGCTTTCAAATAAGTCGCATCCTGGCCTGCCAGCATCGGGAAGCGTGGATCATTACTGTTGCCGTCAATCCCATGACAGCGTTCACAACGGGCAATCCATTCGGTACTTTTCAAAGGTGCGCGTACATCCCTCCGGCGCGGTTCCTGGGCAGCATAAAAAGTTGCCAGGTCTATCACTTCTTCTTCACTCAGCTTATCCACAGCTTCAAACATTTTCTCATGCTTGCGTTTACCATCTTTGTAGTGTGTCATCGCCTTGATAAAATATTTAGCATCCTGGCCCGCGAGGGTTGGCATTTTGCTTTTCTTTGCATTCCCGTCAACGCCGTGGCAGGATTCACATTCTTCGGAAAGGCGACGGCCAACATTAGCATCGCCCTCACCTTCAATGGCTGTAGCTTCGGGTTGCTGCACTGCATAGTAAACACCCATTTCCTGGATCGCCGCCTCGTCCAGCCTGCCAACCAGTTTTTTCATCAGCTTATGGCTGCGGCTGCCATCGATATACCCGCGCATGGAAGTGACAAAGTACTCAGGATGCTGTGCAGTCAGGCTGGGCATACCCTTGCTGTCGCTGTTACCGGATTCATTGTGGCATTTAAGACACTTTTTCATTGCCGGGCGAAGATCCTGGAACGGATCTTCGTCTTCTTCAACCGTGATTTCATTTTCCTGAACTTCCTCCGCGAGCGTAACTGGCGGAGCCGGCATCAGGCTGGCATAGTAAACCGCAACCGATAACAGGGCTTCGTCATTGAGGAATTTATTATGTTGACTGGATTCGTCGGGACGGGTCCCGGCTGCGAATGCTTTGAGCACACGATAGGTATATACCGTGCGCTGTCCCGCGAGGTGGGGCTTGCCTTCGACAGTGCTGATACCATCCATGCCATGACAATCAGCGCAGGCGTTCCCGGCAACTTCACGGCCTGTTTCGAGCGTCTCCCTGGATGGAAATAAAGCCGTTCTTTCACTTTGCCCGAGGGCCTGTGTTGCCGAATCAAATCCCTGGGCTCCACTAACCAGCGGAACCAGCATTAATATTGCGGCGATAGCCAGGGACTGCATTGTTTTTTTCATTCGCATAATCTCTGAAGCATTAATTGGAAACCGTAGCCTGAGCCCCGCTCCTTCCATGTAAAAGCATGCCTGTATTGCGCCCTATTAGACACTTTTTCATCTGTAATTTCATGACCGGGGTCAATTGAGACACCATAAGCCTCTTTCTGAGCATAAAACCCTATAAATTACTCATAAGTAACATATTATCCTAGTCTAAATGCTCTGTGTTTTATAGCAATATTTTTGGATTGACACAAAGAAATCTTAAGCTTATAGATATCCGCTGAAAATACAGCAGAAAAATTGACCGGGGTCATGGGTGTGTGAGCCCAGCAGACTTATATTGCGGGCTGGTGTTGATAAGTTACGCGAGCTTTGATTATTAATCCTGCAGTGTAGAACTGTGACTTAAGTTTAGGGTTTGTGTAAAAGGGCATAATAAGGATCAATGATGTCGCTGGCAAACCGGGTTAAAAGAGCGTTGTTCTCCGATGAATCGAATACTCAGTTGTTGATTTTTTCAAAAATAATAAGCACCATAGTGCTGGCGCTTATTATACAACTCCCCCTCTGTGGTACAGCACTGGCTGAACCGGAAAACCCCAAGCTAGCGAATAAGAAATGCCTTAAATGTCACGGCAAGGAAGACTACTCAAAACCCGGAGCTGATGGTGAAGAACGTCAGCTGCATGTTACCGCTGAAAAATTCAAACAGAGTGTACATGGCGATCGTGATTGTGTGAATTGCCATCAGGACATTCGCAAAACAAAACACAGGAAAGGAATTGACCGCAAGGTGGGCTGTGTGAAATGTCACCTGGACCTCTGGGATGAAGTCAACGAGCAAGGTACAAATGACGACAATGTTCGACTCGGCGTGGTTGTTGAACAAATTGAAAGTTATATGGGTTCAATACACGCAAGACCCAGTCTTGATGACCAGTCGCGCACTAATGCCACCTGCTACAACTGTCACGATGCTCACTACATCACCTCGATAGACAGTATCGCCAAACCTGAAAACCGCCTGCAGATTCCTGCAGTATGCGGCAAGTGCCACAGTGATGTACTGGAAACCTACAAGACATCAGTGCACGGCCAGGAAAACAGCCTCGGTAATGCTGATGCTGCAGTGTGCAGTGACTGCCACTCAACCCATGGTGTGGCTGAACCGCATGATCTAACTGGCAGGCTCTCGATTACTAAAAATTGCGGCAATTGTCACCAGGAAAACCTGGAAACTTATACCGAAACCTATCACGGCAAGATCACCCGGCTAGGCTATGGGGAAACCGCCAAATGTTACGATTGCCATGGCTCGCATGGCGTTAAGCGGGTCGATGATGAGGCCTCAAAAGTACATAACGGTAACCGCCTGAAGACCTGCCAGACTTGTCATGAAAACGCGACCGAAGGTTATGTCACCTTCCAACCGCATGGCACCACAAACGATTTCGATAATTATCCCCAGATGTGGCTTGCTTCAAAGGGCATGATAGGCTTGCTGCTGGGTACATTTGCCTTCTTCTGGCTGCACTCGGCACTATGGTTTTATCGGGAATACCAGGATCGTAAACAGGGTAAAGACCGTCCGCACCTCCTCACTAAGGATCTACCGCAGGGTAAAACACACTTTAGACGCTTCAGCCTCTGGTGGCGAGTGGGACATCTGGTCGGGGCACTCTCTATTATGTTACTGGCACTGACCGGCCTGACCATATTATTTTCAGGCAGTGCCTGGGCACCATTGGTCATGAACCTGTTGGGTGGACCAAAATCGGCGGGTATCCTTCATCGCATCGGTGCAGTTGGTTTTATGGGCGTGTTTTTCATCCACCTGGTTTTCTTTATCTACCATATCGGCAGGAACTGGAAAACATTTGACTGGTTTGGACCCAACTCCCTGATTCCCGGCTGGGATGACCTGAAGGATGCAATTGCCATGTTCAGGTGGTTCTTTGGCCTGGCACCGCGTCCGCAGCTTGATCACTTCAGTTATTGGGAAAAATTTGATTACTGGGCTCCATTCTGGGGGATGACGATTATTGGCGTCAGCGGGATGTTTATGTGGTTCCCGGATACAGTTGCCGCCATCCTGCCAGGCTGGGTATTTAATGTGGCTGCTATTGTTCACGGTGAAGAAGCAATTCTCGCGGTTGTATTCCTGTTCACAGTGCATTTCTTCAATAATCACTTCCGCCCTGACAAGTTCCCCCTGGACACCACCATGTTCACAGGCAGCGTACCGCTGGAAGTCTATATGCACGAACACCGGCGTGAATATGATCGCCTGCTCAAGAGCGGCGAACTGGACAAGTTCCTGGTATCAGCGCCATCAGAACCGATGTCCAGAGGATCAAAATGGTTAGGCACTGTACTCATAGTTATTGGACTCAGTTTATTAACCCTGGTATTACTCGGCTTCCTGGGTATTTGATCCGGGTATCCGCGTGAGTTTGATTAGCGGCCATTATAATAGTTGTATACTCATGCATAGCTGTGGGCATTTAAGAATACACAGCTAGGCAAACAGCCAGCGGACTAATCCGCTATTGAGGAATTTATGAAAAGCATTCTGTATAGCGTTATGGCACTCGCGCTTCTGACAGCCTGTTCCAAAGAACCGGACTCTTCAGAAATAGTCGTTGACCTTGCTGCGGGTAAAATAATTGCAGAAGCCGAGTGTGCCGAGTGCCACGGTCTGGATGGGCGTGGCGAAACTGCCGAAATCCCCAACCTGACAGGGCAGTCTACTGAATATCTGATTGAAGCCCTGCACGCTTACCGTGACGGCGGCAGGCTACATGCGACACTCCAGGACCTGGTTTCCAGTATGGATGAAGCTGATATAAGCAATATTGCCGGCTACTACTCCAGTCAGCCGCCACTCAAAGCAATCCATAACAAACAGCCTGGGCAGGCTTATGTATCTGCATACAGCGAGGGTGCAGAAATTGCCGCTCTATGTGAAGACTGCCATGGCGAAAGAGGCATCAGTACAACGGAAGGCATGCCCAGTCTTGCCGGACAGCAGCCTGCTTACCTGATCATAGCAACCCATGAATACAAAACAGGCGAACGCAAACACGATGATAAAAACGAGATGTTAAAAGGCCTGGAACAGGTTGATATAGAAAAAATGGCCATGTACTTCGCATCCCAGGTTGCCCCCCCACGTGAAGCACCAGCTTTTGGTGACCCTGCTGCCGGAAAAACGGCATCAGCTAAATGCGCAAAATGCCATGGTGAACGCGGCATCAGCCATCAGCCATTGATACCCAACCTGGCTGGACAGGAACCCGCTTACCTGCTGAATACCATCAAAAACTACAGAAAAAATAAATTCGATTGCGAGGAACAGTTACAGGGCAAAACAACTCAACAGCTCGAAGACATTGCGGCTTATTTCGCTATTCAAAAGACAGATGCTTCAGTAGAAAGTGACCTGACAGTTGAAAAATTGGTCGCAAAATGTGATCGCTGCCATAACCCTTCAGAGAAGAAAAGAAAATTAAATATTCCAGCATTGGAAGGTCAAAGCTACGACTATCTGGTCAAAGCCATGCAGGAATACCGTAATGAAGATCGCGATAACTCCATGATGCATAAAATGAGTTCACGCTATAGTGATGAAATGATAGACACCCTGGCTAGCTATTACGCCAGCCAATCAGTGTCTGACTAGTAGAGGATTGCCTCTAATTATTTCGGTCCGGCAGATCTGCCGGACCG
>JADFVZ010000044.1 GCA_015222805.1 Pseudomonadota bacterium | reverse complement strand
GCGCGCCTTGTACAGCAATTGTGCAGGCTAAAAATGGCTCGATAGCTCAGTTGGTAGAGCAGCGGATTGAAAATCCGCGTGTCCCTGGTTCGATTCCGGGTCGAGCCACCATTCTTCAAGTTAAAAGCTCGCACTGCAACAACCTTAAAAAAACCAGAAGTCTGCCTGGGAAGCAATTCTCTCAACCCGCACAAACCTCTGGTAATCACTGCTTAATCTTCAAAACTTTTCTCAAGGCTGTGGCAGGTATCACAGGCAACAATATCACCGGCATTCAAGGTCGCCCGGATCACACCATCGGCATCCCTGAGTACACGATCAACTGGTACACGTGATAAACGAGTACCCTTATGGTCGGCGCCATGGCAACTCGCACATTGATCTTCACCATTTTTCCAGACAAAGTCTTCATGGTAAAAATCACCTTTGCTCTTGATCCAGCTCGGATCATTTACCGGGTGCATGCCATGGGGTCCGTCAAGGGTACCATCCGGGAAGCTGTTATTTTCGTGGCAAACAGTACATTCACTGATCGTACCTGCGTGGCCCTGCAGTTGTATGGCAATTACGTTGTCATTCGCATTCGGATCCCTGTTGGGCCAGATGGCATGCGGGCTGCCGTGGCAACCTTCGCAGGCAATCCCAGCATGGTTATCGAGGCTGTTGCGGTACAGGCTGCCCAGGTTTTCGGCAAAGCGTGAATTGACAAATTCAATTGGAGTTGCTGCAGGGTCATTCGGATCATAAGCAATCTTGCCTACCGTATCCTCACCATGGCCGCTGTGACATGAACTACATTTGGGTTCGTCCACCCAGGGCTCGCGAATATGACCGGTGTTGAGGGCAAACTCACCGCCCATAGCGAGCATGCCGCCATGACAATCATCACATTTTTGCTGTGCGGTAAACATGGCTCCGCGGAAACACTGGGTGATTTTTCCAGGATGGCAGGAAAAGCAATTTTGCTCCATGGGTATACCTTCACCTGTGGGTATCAGTGCCAGTTCATCACCAACCAGGTTTGGCGGGTCCATCAACACAGGTTCACCAGCACCATCCCGTACCAACTCACCTGTAGAATCAACCTGCAAACGCCCATGGAAACCATGCATAACTGCGGACATACTTTCAACTTCAGGTATTCCTCCTGGCCCACCAACTTCAGCCAATGCATTGGATCGATGGCAGGCAGCACATAATACCGGCTGATCATCAATGACAAATGTAGTGGCATGTTTAAAATCATGCAGGGCCAGGATATTGTGTTTTGCAGCTGTTTCTACATCAACACGGTTTGCGCTGACAGCCGATACAAATAATGGGCCCGAACCACGGACTGATGAATCCGCACCCACCTCGCCTATGGCATGGCAATCGCGACAATCCACTTCGGTTGATACCGGTACCACAGCATCACTGGTTGCCAGTACCTGGCCAGTACCGATATCTACTGCCTGTACCCGCATTAGTGGAAAGGAATTCAACCGGCCTATATCATCAACCGATGACATCGGGATACCCTGTGAGGTAAACCAGTGCTTGAGTTCATCATAGCCGCTAAATTCCTGCGGCTCATTGTTGTAATAGGGGTTGCTGATACCCGGCATATAGCGGCCATGATCCAAATTGGCCAGGGTCTGCAGTCCTTCATCAGGTAACGGATCCAGCCCTGGGAATAATAAGGCGGCAATCGTGTTGCCAAACTCATCAAACACGTCCCAGAAGTCAGTTTTACGCACTAAGGATGCACCGCCGATAGTTCCAGGTGGATAATTCTGACTGGTTGAATTGATTGAGCCTGCACCAGCCGGGTCATTCGCATTAGAGGCTGCAGAATAGCGCACGGCTACCTGGCTTGCATTCAGTATCAGTGGACGATTACTTCCAGTGCTGCCTTTTCGTACCACCTGCGTATTGACTGTGTTGAAAGGCGGCAGGATACTGAGAGGATAGGACCCCAGATCTGCACAATGCATACCAAGGTCATTAAAAGCTAAAACAACGTTATCACCATTTCCGGCAGCCGCTGTTCCCGGTGCTGGCTGTTCGTTCACTTTCGGTGGCAAACCTTCTGGTGGTGAACCCACTTCAATTACCCGTTGATCAGTACAGCGAGCACCCTGGTCGTCGGTAACAATGAAAGTTGTGATGAAATTACCATTGGCTACATCAAAAACCACATCACCCGGATTCATCACTGTTGGTCTTACATCGGCACCACCGGAAAAGTCCCACTCGTACAACAACATTCCGCCTTCCGGATCAGTTGCTTCAGCCGTGAAATAAACACTCTCACCCAGGTCAATAGAAGCATTACCTGTCGGCTGTAAAATTGAACAGACTGGGGGTTGATTTTCACCTGGTGGTGGAGGTGGTGGATTACCTTCACAATCAGCCGGGGAGTTTTCAACGCTGCCGACATCAGACAAGCCATCCGCTTCGGCGCGCACTTCACACGGCACCTGGTTTCCACTCAGACCACGAACCGTAATACGTACTTCCTTACCACGAGTACTCTTTTTCGCCAACAGCTCATCAGTTCTATCATTGTATAAAAAAATTGTACGACTACCCTTTGAGCCAAGGGATATCTCAACTTTCAGCTTGTTTCTTTCAGAATCGTACTCTGCATTCTTAATGCTTATCTGGAATGGGTCTGAACCCTTTGAGTGAAAATCATCATCACCATCTTCATCAGCGCGCGCCCATGGTGATAAATAGTAAACCTGATAAAAAAATCATTATCAAGGATGCAACTTTACGGGGAAAATACCGGGTTGGTAAGATCGGGTTAATAGCCTTCATTTCAAACTTCCTTGTCTAAAGAAAACATTTTCAGGCTAAATATTACAACTAATTCCTATATATTTGCAAATTTATTTACAAAAATTAATATTTTGTTAATGCTCATTAATCTCCCAGGCAAAAAAAAGAGCGCTGAGGCGCTCTTTTTTATAACCCGGGTAAAAAACCCGAATAATGCTTATTAGTCGCGATTTCTAACTGTGCGAACAACGCCGCCCAGCATTAACAAAAGCGCACCAAATAAAGCTACTAATGGCAAGTTACTTGCAGTAGTAGGCAGAGCTACTGGCGCTGGCTCTGGCGCTGGCTCAACAAATTCTTCAACTACAGCAACCGCTTCAACTACAGGTGCAGCTGGAGCAGCCCAAAAAGGTTCAGCAACATAAACGTTGATTTCCTGGCGCTTAACCAGCTTGTTTACAGCAACTTCCTTGCCATCCAGAATGGCTTTTAAACCACCAGGAGGATTCGCTCTGCGAACTTTACCCCATTTACCGTCAGGTGTTGCATAACGGACAAATGGACCCGTTGCAGTTTGTGACATAATTTCTGCGTGCATGCGTACCACGTTCTGTCCACCGCGATCAACAATTTCAAGACACTGATCTGCAATCGCAGGATTTGTTTCAAGAGCTTCTGCAGACCATGTGATGTTATCGCAGGTTGGTGCATCCTGGGCTGACACATTGCCGACGCCAATACCAGTTGCAATTAAAAGTGCTGAAAAAATAACTTTCTTTGTGTGCATTCTACTTCTCCTTCCTCTGTTAAGAACTTTCCTGATTAAACTCTTTTTTGGCTTTAACTATATATCTTTCTGGGGCATGCCCAACAAAATAAAACGGATAACAGGTTACCAGGGTGATCGTACTGTCATCTGTTGGAGCTAATACACTAACGTCATCCGGGTGAGTAATAGTAATTGATGTGACCTTATAATGATCGTTACCGGAGAGCGTCTTGAGCTCCATAGAATCACCAACTTTAATGTCCTTCAAACCCCTGAAAAAGCTATCGCGATGCCCCGCTATACCTAAGTTTCCCTGCTGGTCAATCCTGGAAGTGCCAATTATGCGGCCCAGGCCACGGTTCAATATCAAGTCTGAAGTTCCATTAAAAATAGGCACCTCCAGCTTTAATTTTTTAATTTTAAGTACACCCAGCGGCATATTCTTGTTGAGTTCCAGGGCCTCTTCATATTCCTTGATCCTGGTAACAGACCAGAGGCTGGTATCGTGATGTTCCTGTATGTATTCCGCATCCACATTAATGCTGGCAACATATTCTTCAAATACTTCTATAGACTCGGAACTTTGATTTTCAGACCAGACTTTAGTAACTGCAAAAATACCGAGCAATACGATACCGCCAGAAATTAAGGCAAATTCCAACAGCCGTAAATATTTATTTTTTTTATTTGAAATAATGTCAGTCATTTATTTCTTTTTACCTGGCTGAGCGCCGTATTATAAAACCATCTGATCAGAAATTATGGTGTCTCAACTATTGATCCGTTTAAGATACGCTATCTGGTATTAAAAATCCAACTACAATGAATTCGTACTAAGACGGAAGGGTATATATATCCGTAAATAAGATTTCTCATGCCCAGAGTACATTGCATGAACAGCCGCATTTAAGGCATGCTTATTATGTTATTGTATCCAGATGATATTAATGGTGGTTTTCTACCTGTAAATCTTCACAAACAAAAAGTCAAAATCCGGAGACAGGCATGCAAGGAATAGTTACATTTTCAATAGTTGAGGAAAGCCATACCGGCCCGATTGGCGATGACTGGAAATACTGGGTGGAAGCCAAGGTTTATAACGAAGGCTTAAAAGGTGAAGCTATAATTTCAGTACCCAGGCATTCCTTTCCTGTTGACACCATCCAAAAGCCACCCGGCCCGGCAGAAACCATCAGAATCCCGGCAGGGGACAACTCAAAACCAATTCTGATTAAAATTACCGCCGAAGCCACAGAAGTTGATACTTTTAAAAATGACGTTGGTAAAAAAAATATTGATCTGACCCTGCAGTGCCCTGGCCCCGACGGAGAGCCCCTGATAATCGATCAGGAAATAGAAATAGGTGTAGTTGAAACACCCAATCTTAGCGGAAAAACCTCTCTATTTACCATCAAAGCGAGATTTCTCCTCACCTGTGAGTAAGCCATGCTGGCTTAAAATTCAATCGGTAGCTCGATAGCCGGTTCCTGCATACGCCCAAGCTGTTCGCGCAAACTCAGAATCAGGTCTTCCCAATAGCGCGGCTCCCCGAACCAGGGGAAGGCAATGGGAAATGCAGGGTCCTGCCAACGTTTTGCCAGCCAGGCTGCATGGTGCAGCATGCGCAAGGTTCGTAATGCTTCGATAAGCTGGAGCTCCTGCATATTGAAGGTATGAAACTGCCGGTAGCCATCCAGCACATCTTTCATTTGCACTGACATCTCGTGCGCATCACCCGACAACAGCATCCACAAGTCCTGCACAGCCGGGCCGCTGCGGCAGTCATCAAGGTCAACAAAAAATGGACCATCACGCCAGAGAATATTGCCCGGATGGCAATCGCCGTGCAGGCGGATAGAGTGAAAATGACCTGCACGCTCAAAACAGGCTGTTATTGAAACCAGCAGGTCATCAGCCAGGCTGGAAAACGCGACTTCAAGATGTGCCGGCAGCCATTGGCCCTCATTCAGCGTGTTGATCGATTCAATCCCAAAACTTTCAATTGTCAGCGCGGGCCGTGTCTGAAAAGGACTGGCTGCGCCGACTGCATGGATCCTTCCCAGTAAACGACCCAGCCATGTGCGCGTCTCTTTCTGGTCAAGTTCCGGTGAGTGACCACCGCGGCGTTCAAACAGCGCGAAGCGAAATCCATCAAACTCGTGCAGGGTACAGCCATTGATTTCCAAAGGTGGGATCAAGGGTATTTCTGCTTCTGCAATTTCTATGGCGAAGCTGTGTTCTTCAAGGATTTGTTCATTTGACCAACGACCCGGCCGATAGAACTTGACGATTAGCGGCTCACTATCCTCGATACCCACCTGATACACCCTGTTCTCATAACTGTTCAGCGCCAGTTGGCGGCCGTCGCAAAACAGGCCCAGTGACTCCACGGCATGAAGAATCGTATCCGGGTCCAGGCGATAATATGGGGTAAGGTCAATAGTTGGTGATTCCATCTGGCTATTCTACGGAAATTATTGCCATCGCGAGCAGGAATTTCAGGGTATAAAAAAGCCGCCCTCAGGCGGCTTGTAACACATCAACCCAGATTCTATATTATGGTATTGATAGTGTGGCCGTGAATACAGCGCGCAGATCATTGGCAAAAACCCCGCTGTCTATTTCAAACGGGCCACTCAGGTTAGTGCCAACAATTTTAGCTTCTACATAGAGCTGTTTGAAGGTATAGCCAAGACCTGTACCATAGTTGAAGAAATCCGTGTTTCCAAATAATAAGCCATCCCGATAACTGAAAGCATCACCAAAACTATAGCCACCATACACAAGGACGCTCCAGCCACTTTCCCATTCATGGGTATAACCGGCATCAATATACCAGGCACTGTCACCTACCCCGGCAAAGTCATTGGCATAGGACAGCTTCACCCCGAAATCACCAAAACTGAAACCACCATACAATTCGCCGAAATTTACACTGCTGAGCCCCGGATAGAGATACCCGATATAACCCACATCCCAGCTGATGCCGGAATCCCCAATATCCTTGCTGAAACCCACTACCAGATCCACTTCAATATCCGCATCATACGCTTTACCCCAATCCAGGGATGAGCCCCATACTGAAGCATAGAAACCGTTGTCATGGGCATAATCAACGCTTCCCTGAAGTGCAAAGCCCTCAGCAGACTGGGCAAACCCGCGATAGTCATAATCACTGGTTATACTGGCGGTACCAGAAAAATCCGCACTGGCAGTGCTCGAAATAACAGTTAATACAGTTGCAGCAGCTAATAATCTAAATTTCATATTTCCTCCGAAAGAAAAACATCATCAGGTTAATTTATTTCTTACCTGGTTTATGGGTCTCAAACCTATAGATGCAACTTATATGCCAATGGGTATGGTCAGGGCCTGCAGACCCTTCCGGAATAATTCATATGTGCTTAAGGCGCCACTTGAAACATTAAGGTGCCTGTTGCCCAATAAAAGTGCAGCATGGATCCATTTTCTTGTATGTTTAGCGGGCCATAAGTGGGATATACTCAGGACTGACAGGATAGTCCATATTTTTTGCCTATTTTTTGACTAAGAAGACCATGCGCACAATTAAAAAATCCAGCAAACTTGATAGCGTCTGTTATGACATTCGCGGGCCGGTACACAGGGAAGCACGCCGCCTGGAAGAAGACGGTTATAAAATCCTCAAGCTGAACCTTGGCAACCCTGCCCCGTTCGGCTTTGATGCCCCCGAAGAGATTGTCCGCGATATGATTCATAATGTGCCCGTTTCCCAGGGTTACAGCGACTCAAGAGGCCTGTTTTCCGCACGCAAGGCGGTGATGCATTACTGCCAGCAGAAAAATATCGCGGATGTAGAAATTGATGACATTTACCTCGGAAACGGCGTTAGCGAACTGATTGTTATGGCGATGCAGGCACTGCTAAACGATGGTGATGAAATCCTGATCCCGGCACCGGACTATCCGCTGTGGACCGCATCGGTAAGCCTTTCAGGTGGCAAGCCGGTACATTATTTATGTGACGAAGGCTCGGACTGGTATCCGGATATCGAAGATATCAAATCCAAAATTACCGACAATACCCGTGGCATCGTTTTAATTAACCCGAATAATCCCACCGGAGCAGTCTATCCAAAGGAAATACTGGAAAGTATTATCCAGCTAGCCAGGGAACACGACTTGATCATTTTTTCTGATGAAATTTATGACAAGATCCTGTACGACGATGCGGTGCATTATTCAACTGCCTCACTTGCCGATGACATCCTTTGTATTACCTTTAATGGCTTATCCAAAGCCTACCGGGTCGCAGGCTTCCGCGCCGGATGGATGGTCATCAGCGGTGATAAAAAACATGCGGTAGATTATATAGAAGGCATTGAGCTATTGGCATCCATGCGCCTGTGTTCAAATGTACCGGGACAACACGCTATCCAGACAGCCCTGGGCGGGTACCAGAGCATCAATGAATACATCGTTCCCGGCGGGCGTCTGTATGAACAGCGCAACCTGGCTCACGAACTATTGACATCCATTCCCGGGATTAGCTGTGTAAAACCCGCAGGTGCAATGTATCTGTTCCCAAAAATGGACCAGCAAAAGTTTAATATCAAAGATGATGAAAAAATGGTCCTCGACCTGCTCAAGCAGGAACAAATCCTGATCGTACACGGCTCTGCATTTAACTGGCCGAACACCGACCATTTCAGGGTGGTCTTTTTACCCCATGTGGATGAACTGACCCAGGCAATGCACTCTATCGAGAAATTCTTTTCCGGGTATCGACAAAGATAGTGTTAGCTTAAATGGGTCAGGTTGCCATCACCATCGAATTGCATTGGCTAGTTCCCAGGGCTCCTTCCAGGCCTCAGGAACATTCCCCGCCTGCAACAGGCAGTTATCAGTTATATGCGGATAAAGCTGTTTGTAAGTCTTAACAACAGGACCCTCAACCCGTCGATTGATATGCTCCGGTTTTAGCTGTGCAAGGCTGTCCAGGCCTGCCCCTGCCAGTAACTCCACCAGGTTATGTACGGTTTCACGCTGGAAATTGGCAACCCGCCGACTTTTATCGTCAACATCCAGCGCCTTGTACCTGGCCGGGTTCTGGGTTGCAACACCCGTTGGGCAGGTGTCGTTGTTACATGAGCGGGACTGAATACAGCCGAGGGCAAACATCATTCCGCGGGCAGAATTAACCGTATCCGCGCCCAGGGCAATAATCCGCAATAAATGAAAGGCGGAGAAAATCTTGCCGGAGGCGATAATCCGAATTTTATCCCTTAAACCAATACCAATCAGCGCGCTGTTCACAAAAATCAGCGCATCACGTAAAGGTGTGCCCACAGAATTGGTCATTTCTGTAGGAGCGGCACCGGTTCCGCCCTCACCACCGTCTACAGTAATAAAGTCAGGGGTTATACCGCTTTCCAGCATGGCTTTGCAGATACCCAGGAATTCCTTTGGCTGGCCAATACAGAGCTTGAAGCCTACCGGCTTGCCGCCGGACAATTCGCGCAGTTGCTTAACAAAATCCAACAGGCCCTGCGGGCTGGAAAATGCCGTGTGGGCTGCTGGTGAGATCACATCCTGGCCCATGGGCACATGCCGAATTGCGGCAATTTCTTCAGTTAATTTGATCGCTGGCAAAATACCACCATGGCCCGGCTTGGCACCCTGGGAAAGTTTTATTTCAATCATCTTTACCACGTCTTTGCCGGCTTTTTCGCTAAACAGGTCTTTATCAAAATTACCATCCGCATTACGACAGCCAAAATATCCCGTGCCAATCTGCCAGATAATATCGCCCCCGTATTTAAGGTGATAGGGGCTCAGGCCACCCTCCCCGGTATTGTGGGCAAAACCACCTGCTTTAGCGCCTTTGTTTAAAGCCATAATGGC
>JADFVZ010000043.1 GCA_015222805.1 Pseudomonadota bacterium | reverse complement strand
TACAGGGATCTGGCACCCGATCAACTGGCACTGTTGCTGGATGCGCCTTTTATCCCGAAGAAAAAACTGGAGGATGTCAGCCGCCATCTGATTCTCGACACCCCGGCTATAAATATTCCCCTGCCAGTCGATATTGATATCAAGCAGATTGCTGTAGAGGTGCAGATTCCAACCGTGAAGCTGTGCTTGATGGGGCTGGAGCTGGAAGAGCTTTCAGGCTTACAGGGAAAGACAAATGTAGCGCGTCTTAGTTTTAAATACGGTGATATTGAGTGCGCAAAGTTAGCTACCCGGGCACGTGAAACCCATATGCAGGGGAATACGGCTTACATAGTCAGCCGGAATGCAGACTATGAGCAGCAAGCGCAGGAATTGCTCAGAACGCAGGGCCTGCGGCTGGATGATGCGACAGGAGCCGAAACCATGGACTGGTTCTGCCCGGCTCGCAGTCGCGCTGAAACCAGTATGTTCTGGTATGAATTTATGCAGTCCGCTGTCGCCGACCTGCAGCGCCAGGACTGGCAGATCGAGTTTGATAACAGTTTTGGCCTGGCTGTTGAAGAGGCCGGCGAATGGCATGCACATGTCGAAGTCGATGCCGGCGACAAATGGTTTAACCTGAAACTCGGGGTGGATATCGATAGCGAGGGTAATCAGCTAAATCTACTGCCTGTTCTGCTGCAGATTCTGCAGCAACACAGCCGACCGGAATTGTTACGCGAAAGTCTGCTGCGCTCGCCTGATTATTTCGTCCAGCTCGAAGGTGACCGCCTGTTGAGACTCGATTCATCGCGTATGTTAAGTATCTTTGACACCCTGCTTGAACTGTATGACAGTGACCCGCTGAACGAGGATGGTGGCTTGCTGCTGAGCCGGCACCAGGGCGCGCAGATGAGCGCCTTGCTGGACAACCCGGATTTGCACTGGCACGGTGCCGGAATGCTGCAGAAATTGAATCAAATGCTGCGGGATTTTGATGGCATCAGAAACGTGGATGTCCCACACGGCCTGCAGACTGAATTAAGGGACTACCAGCAGCAGGGGCTTAACTGGCTGCAGTTCTTAAGGGAGTTTGAATTTAACGGCATCCTGGCTGATGATATGGGTCTGGGCAAGACAGTACAGACCCTGGCGCATCTTCTGCTGGAAAAAGAGAGTGGGCGTATGCATCAGCCCTGCCTGGTTATCGTACCAACCTCTCTGGTCAGCAACTGGGCACGTGAGGCACGTCTTTTTACCCCTGATCTAAATGTTCTTATACTGCATGGCAGTGACCGCCACGCCCGTTTCGAGCAGATTGATGAGCATGACATGGTGATCACAACCTACCCGTTACTAAGACGTGATAAAGAAAAGCTGCTGGAGCATGAGTTCTATACTATTGTGCTGGATGAATCGCAGTTCGTTAAAAACCCAAAGTCGAAAACGACACAGGTAGTATTTTTACTCAAGGCCAGGCATCGCCTGTGTCTGACCGGTACGCCGCTGGAAAATCACCTCGGCGAGCTGTGGTCGATGTTTCATTTCCTCATGCCGGGTTTCCTCGGTGGCCTGTCCCGTTTCAATCGCCTGTTCCGCAACCCGATCGAAAAGCAGGGTGACGTTATGCGCCAGGAACAACTGCGGCAGCGTATCAAACCATTCCTGCTGCGCCGTAGCAAGCAGGATGTGGCAAGTGAATTACCGGCCAAAACAGAGATCATTCGCAGCGTCAGCCTGCAGGGCAAGCAGCGTGACCTGTATGAAAGTATCCGCATTGCGATGGATGCCAAGGTGCGACAGGAAATCACCAGCAAAGGACTGTCTCGCAGCCATATTATGATTCTTGATGCGCTGCTGAAATTGCGTCAGGTGTGCTGCGACCCGAGAACATTGTCCCTGTCACAGGCGACTAACGTTCATGAGAGCGCCAAGCTGGATCTGTTGATGGACATGGTGCCGGAGATGGTCGAGGAAGGCAGGCGTATACTGATTTTTTCACAGTTTACACGCATGTTGAGCCTGATAGAGGACGAGTTGCTGGCGGCTAAAATAGATTTCTGCAAACTGACTGGCCAGACACAAAAACGCGATGTGCAGGTAGACCGTTTCCAGAGTGGCGAAGTGCCGGTATTTCTGATCAGTCTGAAAGCAGGTGGTGTCGGTCTCAACCTGACCGCCGCCGATACCGTCATCCACTACGATCCCTGGTGGAACCCGGCGGCCGAAAACCAGGCTACCGACCGCGCCCATCGCATCGGACAGGACAAGCCGGTCTTCGTCTACAAACTCATCGCCGAGGACACCATAGAAGACCGCATACTCACACTGCAGAAAAGCAAGCAGGCGCTGGCTGATTCGATCTATCAGGAAGCCGGCAGTACCAGTGGTAAATTAACCGCGGATGATTTGTCGGAATTGTTTAAGCCTATTGGGGGTGAAGCAGGTTAAAGGTTAAAGGTTAAAGGAGGAAAGGAAAATCCAGGATTAAGGACCAGGGACTCGGGATAAAACCGTCATTCCGGCGCAGGCCGGAATCCAGTGTTTTTTGATTTTGTTGTTACCTAATACCTAATACCATCTTTTAAGATATAATCCCTAAATATCGCGAATACCCCAAAGCACCCAGGAACCCAACCCCGTATGACATCCAGAAAAAACAGCTATACTTATGAAGAACTGATTTCATGTGGCCACAGCGAGCTATTTGGGCCCGGTAACGCGCAACTGCCGTTGCCGAATATGCTGATGTTTGATCGTATCACCGAGATTAGTGAAGATGATGGTGTATATGGCAAAGGGCATATCGTGGCAGAACTGGATGTGAAGCCGGAATTATGGTTTTTTGACTGTCATTTCGAAGGTGACCCGGTGATGCCGGGCTGTCTTGGGCTGGATGCCATGTGGCAGCTGGTAGGTTTTTATCTCGGCTGGCTGGGTGGTCAGGGTCATGGCCGGGCGCTGGGAGCCGGTGAGGTGAAGTTTTCCGGCCAGGTGACGCCGGATGTCAAAACAGTCACCTACAGGGTAAATCTCAAACGTGTTATTCAACGAAAGTTGTTCATGGGGATAGCCGATGCATCGCTGGAAGCCGACGGTAAGGCGATTTATACTGCCAGTAACTTGAAGGTAGGGCTATTTACTTCAACAGAGGGTTTTTAGTGATGGAGCACCAATCATGCGTAGAGTAGTCGTTACAGGTATGGGTGTGGTTTCAAGCCTGGGTAACAATGTTGCCGAGGTTCTGGATTCACTAAAAAACGGTCGTTCCGGTATTCGCTTTAGCGAAGTCCAGGCCGAGATGGGGTTTCGCAGCCACGTGAATGGTCCGGTTGATATTGATCTTGCAGCGGCCATAGATCGCAAAGTTCTCCGTTTCATGGGGGAGGCTGCGGCATATAATTTTATTGCCATGCAGGAAGCAATCAGTGACGCGGGTCTGACTGATGATCAGGTCAGTAATGTGCGTTCAGGACTAATTGTCGGCTCTGGTGGTGGTTCAACATCCAACACAGTTCTGGCGGCCGATAATATGCGTGAGAAGGGTATACGCCGTGTTGGGCCCTATATGGTGACAAGAACCATGGCCAGTACGACTTCGGCTTGCCTGGCAACACCCTTCAAGATAAAAGGCGTCAACTATTCAATCAGTTCAGCCTGCTCTACCTCGGCACACTGTATCGGAAATGCTATGGAGCTTATTCAGCTAGGCAAACAGGATATTGTATTTGCCGGCGGCGGGGAAGAAGTCCACTGGACTCAAACGGTACTGTTTGACGGCATGGGTGCGCTGTCCTCAAAATATAACGATACACCTGAAACGGCTTCACGACCCTATGACGCAACACGAGATGGCTTTGTCATCTCCGGTGGCGGCGGCACCCTGGTGATTGAAGAACTGGAACATGCAAAGGCTCGCGGTGC
>JADFVZ010000042.1 GCA_015222805.1 Pseudomonadota bacterium | reverse complement strand
GAGGCAATTGTTGGTAGTGCTCCCTCACTGGCTTTTACTGAAGATGTGGCCAGAGTTTATTCGAGGTTGTACGCCCTTTTCTTGAAACCCCGCAGTAAAGCTGGCAGTAATGTCCATGACTTGCAAATTGCGGCAACGGCTGTGGCTTATGGATACCCGGTACTGACAAGTAACAAAGGGGATTTTCAAAAGATTCCCGGGGTTCAGGTGTTGACCCCTTAGTCATAATGGCTTCCACTTGTTAATCGGTTAGTGATATTCAGTAAAATTGTTGTCTTCCTGCCTAAGCAGGCTCATAAGTTTTGGATGAATGAATAGCTTCTCTCTACCTACTTTTATTTCTTTTAAAATGCTTTTTTCAGCGAGCTGTTTTAAATAGACTGAAGCCGTCTGTCTTTTTGCCAGACCACTATCCACCAGGTTGGCTATTCGACAGTAGGGCTGGCTAAATATCAGTTCCACAAGCTCACGGCTATAGATTCCTGGTAGCTGTTTTTGAACATAGTTACTCGTGTGATTTAGCAGCTTGCGTATCGCGTCTATTTTTTCCCGTGTCCAAATAGCTGTCTCCTCGACTCCTTTGAGGATAAAAATTATCCAGTTTTCCCAGTTATGATTGCGAGTCACATCCAGTAAGTACCGGTAATAATCCGACTTTTTATTTATTATGTAACGACTGAGGTACAGAATTGGTAAAGTAAGCAACTGTTGCTCAATGAGGAAGAGGATATTTACTATTCTACCGGTACGACCATTGCCATCTGTAAAGGGGTGGATTGCTTCAAATTGGTAGTGAGATACGGCCATGCGTACCAGAGGATCAGTGTCCGTTTCATTATGTATGTAGGTTTCCCAATTCGCCAGTAACTGGCGTAACAGTGCTTCACCTTCTGGTGGTGTGTAAATGATTTCATTGTTTAAACTATTGGCGAGAGTAGTGCCGGGTACTTTGCGCACCCGCATTTCTATATGCTTAATTCGGGTGCATAATTGCTCGGCTAGCCTTGTGCAAACCGGGCGGGCGCTTAGCTGCAAGACGCCTTCGTAAAGAGCTGTTCGATAACGTAATGCTTCTTTTGTGGCTGGGTCCGCCCGATTTTCTCCAATACTGGCATATTGAAATAGTTGGTCAGTAGTAGTAACAATATTTTCTATTTCGGAACTGGCCTGGGCTTCCAGTAGGGGCAGTGTATTGACCAACATACTGGCGTTTGGGATTAATTCCCCGGCCTGTTTTAATTCTGCCAGCGCTGCGCGTGAGGCAATGCATTGTTTCAATACCGCCTTCGTTTCAACTTCCTTTGCTGGCGGTAGCTTTGGCAGATCGTTGTATGGTTTGTTTGCTGAAAAACTCATTTGTCGATTTCTCTTAGCTTAATCAACTCTTATTAGCCATATGTTGAAGCAATCGACATATTAGCACATTATGTCGATTATATGCATATAAATCGACATAATGTATTATTATTGAATAACCTTACTTGAAAGTTGAATGTAGGTTAATAAGTACCTGCTACTGAATGTAGCTGAGTATGCAGCACTGGTTAAATTCACCCGACCCAAATAATGTGGATAAGTTGGTTAAAGCAATCTAGGTTGTTCAAGAATTAGCAACTTGCTCTTGGTTTGCAGTCCACCAGCATAACCAACCAATTTGCCGTTACTGCCAATTATTCTATGGCAGGGAATCATAATACCAATTGCATTAGCACCATTCGCGCTGGCAACGGCACGTACGGCGGCTGGTTTACCTATGGCTTCTGCCAGCTCAAGATAACTGGCGGTAGTGCCGTAGGGAATTTCAATAAGTGCTTGCCACACCTCCTTTTGGAATGCGGTACCTACTGTTAGCAAGGGAATCGAAAACACCTTTCGCTCACCACTAAAGTATTCAGTGAGTTGTTGGCGTGTGTTTTCAAGGGTTGCGCTATCTTCCTCAATATAATTGGCTTTTAAGCCAGCCTGGATACGCTTATCGACTGTTGGTCGCATTTTCCTGTAGCGAAAATCCAGCAGGCAGAGCTTTTCGGCATGTGAACCGAGGATAAACTCTCCATAACGGGTTTTAAAATATTGTATTGAGATACTGTTCATTTGATTCAGCCGGTATTCAGCAGTTTTAAGCTAGTATGGTAACAGAGGAAAATCCCGATCCGCCAGGGTGGGTTATTTAGTTGGAGGTATTGACTATGAAAATCAGGGTATCACTAGCAATCTTTATCATTTTGATGAGTGTTCCACTACTCTTATCAGCTAACCCACAGGAGCAGGGTCGGATTGTAACCAATATCGGCAAACCGGTCTCGCAAGCCTGTCTGCTGGAAGTGGAAGTAGATAATATCGATGGTGAAAATGTGGTTCGTACGGGTTATTCATTTTCCATTGAACCGGGTAAACATAGCTTCAAAACCCGCTACGTGAAAGAAGTGGTCAACCGCGCGAACTGTATGAATAGTAATATTTCAAGAAATATTAATCGTTACCGGATAGAAGCGCTCGAAATTGAAGTTGAGGCAGGTAAGAGTTACTTCATTGCAGTTAATGCCGAGGATCGAGACGCCCGTAACTGGAAGTTGGTGGTCTGGAAGGTTGAATGATGACGCGCGGGTATTAAAAGTTGAGGGAAGAACGTTTTTGTTTTAGTAGGGAATTATCCCTGTAAAATTATGGATGAAAGAGTAATGTCGGGGTTGCCGTATAAGGCTCAGCAGTCAGTTTTCAGCTAAATACTAAAAGCTCAAATATTGACCGCCGTCAAGCTTAACACCTTAATAAGCATGCTAAAATCACCTTGTAGCAGGGTAATTGATTGACTCATATAAGTTGTTAATTTTGCTTAATAAGAAGAACAAATGCCATGAACAATCCCGATAATTTCACTAGCGAACTGTTAGTTAACAAAGGCCATTCGCCGGGTCAGTTGTTGCAGCTTCTATGCGAGATTCAAACGCATTATTCACATATACCGCCACATGCAATTGAGTTGTTGTCCGGGCATTTGAATATACCACCGGTACAGATTCGTACGGTAATTGATTTCTATGCCTTCCTGCACCGTGATGCGCGAGGTGATTTTGATATCCTCTTCAGCGATAACATTACTGACAGGATGCTGGGTAATTTATCGCTGCTTAACAGCCTCTGCAAAAAGCTGGGTGTTGAGCCCGGTGTACCACGTGCGGACGGGCGGGTAACTGTTGGCCTGACTTCCTGTACCGGGATTTGTGACCAGGGGCCGGCTTTACTGATTAACGGCATGGTAGTTTCCCGACTGGATAAGGACCGCATCCATAAGATGGTTGGGCTGATTGAAGCCGGTATTCCCATTGATCACTGGCCGAAAGCGTTTTTCCTGGTGGACGATAATATCCAGCGTCGGGATAAATTGTTATCCCACGGCATTATCAGCGGTAGTGCGATTGATGCGATGGTGGTCAAGGGCAGTGATGCCTTGCTCAAGTGCCTGGATGGTTCCGGCCTGCGCGGTCGTGGCGGTGCGGGCTTCAAGACGGCTACCAAGTGGCGTATGTGCCGGGATGCTGAGGCGGATGAACATTACGTTGTCTGTAATGCCGATGAGGGTGAACCGGGTACCTTTAAGGATCGGGTGTTGCTCTATAGTTTTGCAGATTGTGTGTTCGAAGGCATGACAGTTTGTGCGGGCATTATCGGCGCGAAAAAAGGCTTCCTGTATCTGCGCGGTGAATATCTTTACCTGCGTGAAGCGCTGGAAAAAACCCTGCAGGCGCGGCGTGATGCCGGGCATCTGGGTAAAAATATCCTTGGTAAGCAGGGCTTTGATTTTGATATTGAAATCCATATGGGTGCCGGGGCCTATATCTGCGGTGAAGAATCCGCGCTGATCGAATCGCTGGAAGGCAAACGCGGCATACCACGCAACCGTCCGCCGTTCCCGGTTACCAGTGGTTATCGTAATCAGCCCACGGTGGTGAATAACGTCGAAACCTTTGTGGCTGCGGCACGTATTGCGGTGTTCGGTGCCGACTGGTTCCGTTCTGCCGGGACTGAAGAATCTACCGGTACCAAGCTGTTGAGTGTCAGTGGTGATTGTGCACGGCCGGGTATTTATGAATATCCCTACGGGGTGACTATTCGCCAGGTGCTGGAAGACTGTGGTGCGATTGATACCCAGGCGGTACAGATATCCGGAGCTGCGGGAGCAACCATTCCAGTACAGGAGTTTTACCGCAAGATTGCTTTTGAAGATATCCCCACCGGCGGCTCGTTTATGATTTTCAACCAGGATCGTGACTTGCTGGATATGGTGCAGAACTTCAGCCACTTTTTCTGCCACGAAAGCTGTGGTTTCTGCACGCCCTGCCGGGTAGGCGGTACATTGATGCAGGACCTGGTGGATAAAGTCATGGTCGGCCATGCCACCAGTTACGATCTCCAGGAGATGCGCAATATTGGCCAGATTATGCAAAAGTCAGCCCATTGCGGGCTAGGGGCAACCGCACCTAACCCCGTGCTTGATACCCTGGAGAAGTTCCCTGGTATTTATTCTTCACGACTGGTTAACCGCAGCTTTGAACCGGCTTTCGACCTCGATGCTTCACTGGAAGTATCCCGGCATATCACCGGGCGTGATGATGAAGGCGCACATATAAGGCATGAAAAATGAGTACTGAAAAAACATTCAGGCTGGATGGCAGGGACATTCCTTTTATTGAAGGCGATACAGTGATGGATGCCGCCTTGCGTGCCGGTGAATACATTCCACATTTGTGCCATAACCCGGAATTCCCGCCACACGGCAGTTGCCGGGTGTGTGTGGTTGATGTCAACGGCCGCCACCAGTGCTCCTGTACTCTTCCGGCCGATGAAAATATGGATGTGGATAACAGTTCCGAGGCGATTACTGATGTACGCCGCAGCTTGCTGCAAATGTTGTTTGTGGAAGGTAATCACACTTGTCCGGGCTGTGAAAAAAGCGGTGCCTGCCAGTTGCAGGCGGTGGCATATAACACGCGCATGCTGAACCCGCACTTTACCCACTTTTTTCCCAAGCGCTCAATAGATGCATCGCATCCGGAGATCGTTTTTTACTACAACCGCTGTATTTTGTGCGGTTTATGTGAACGCGTTAGTCGTGATATCGATAAGAAGTCTGTGTTTGCTATTACCGGGCGGGGCATTAACAGCAAACTGGAATTTAATTCACTTTCAGGCAAGCTCGGCGACACGGAGTTGTCGGCCGATGATAAAGCGGCTTCAGTTTGCCCGGTGGGTGCTATCCTGCCTAAATACAAGGGTTTTGAAGTACCCATTGGTGAGCGTCTATACGACACCAAACCCATCAGCGTAGTTGGGGATGTGGCGGCAAATCATTCTGCTGAAGATTCTGTTTTGGGTAATGCTGATGAGTACAGTTCTGATGAGTGAAATGGAGATGGCTGAATCAGGAAAAACACCAAAACTGAAAGTTGCCACCGCGGCACTATGTGGTTGCTTTGGCTGCCATATGTCGTTGCTGGATATTGACGAACGCATCCTCAAGCTGGTTGAGTTGATCGAATTCGACCGCACCCCTCTCACTGATATTAAAAAAGTCGGTAAATGCGATATCGGCCTGATTGAGGGCGGTGTTGCCAATGCCGAAAACGTTGAAGTGCTGCGCGAGTTTCGCAATAACTGCGATATCCTGGTAGCGGTTGGCGCCTGTGCGGTTAACGGCGGGGTACCTGCCATGCGTAACCAGTTTGATTTAAAAGAATGCCTGGAAGAGGTTTATATTCACGGAATCGGGGTTGAAAACCCGCAGATACCCAACGATATTGAAATTCCCCTGTTGCTGGATAAAGTCCATCCGATTCATGAGGTCGTACGGGTAGATTACTTCCTGCCTGGTTGCCCGCCATCGGCGGATACCTTCTGGACATTCCTGACGGACCTGATTGCGGGTGAGGCCATCAGCTTTCCGTATTCATTAATTCATTACGATTAATTATAAATCAGCCAGCCTGGGCTATTAAAGAGAAAACAGAATGTCATCAACATTAGAAACCGCGGCAAACCCGCAGATATTAAAACGTATCGCCATTGATCCGCTGACTCGCGTTGAAGGACACGGCAAGGTGACCCTGTTGCAGGATGATAATAACAACATCAAGCAGGCGCGTTTACACATCACCGAATTTCGCGGTTTTGAAAAATTCATCCAGGGCAGGCCGTATTGGGAACTGCCGGTGCTGGTACAGCGTTTGTGTGGTATCTGTCCGGTCAGCCACCACCTGGCGGCAGCTAAAGCCACCGATATGATTGTCAGTGCCAGCGAGCTCACGCCCACCGCTGATAAAATCCGCCGACTGATGCATTTCGGCCAGACCCTGCAGTCTCACGCTCTACACTTTTTCCACCTGTGTTCTCCCGACCTGCTATTTGGTTTTGATGATGATGTACGCCATCGTAATATCGTCGGGGTGATTGAAGACCACCCTGAAATCGCCAGGCAGGGTGTATTACTGCGTAAATTCGGACAGGAAATTATCCGTATTACTTCAGGTAAACGCATCCATGGTACCGGTGCTATTCCCGGTGGTGTAAACAAGTCCCTGAGTAAAAGTGAGGTTGCTTACCTGCAAGCGGATGTCCAGCAGGTTATTGCCTGGGCACAAGATGCGGTTCAGCTGGTCAAAAAAGTATTTTTTGAACACTACGATTACCATCAGGCATTTGCCAGTATCGAAAGCAATATGATGAGCCTGGTGCGGCCGGATGGAGCATTTGAACTGTATGATGGTGGCTTACGGGCAAGGGATATACGGGGTAACAGTATTTTTGACCATGTTGATTACAGACAATATGAAGAATACATTCGCGAGAATGTAAAAAACTGGAGCTATATGAAGTTCCCGTTTATCACTTCCCTGGGTGAGGAGGATGGCTGGTATCGTGTTGGTCCGCTGGCACGGGTTAATAACTGTGATTTCTTCGGTACTGAACTTGCAGAACAGGAACGCATTCAATTTATGGCTATCGGCAATGGCCTGCCGGTACAGTCAACCCTGGCATTCCACTGGGCACGGCTCATCGAGTTGCTGCACTGTACCGAAGCGATTGCTGAAATTCTCGAAGACAAAGACCTTCGCGGCAAAGAGCTGGTCAATAAAGGTGAACTGGTTTGCTGCGGCACCGGTGTTATCGAAGCGCCCCGCGGTACCTTGTTCCATCATTATGAAATTAATGATGAGGGCATTGTTGAAAAAGCCAGCCTGATTGTTTCCACTACCAACAACAACCAGGCGATGAATGAATCCATACGCAAGGTATCCAGTCAGTATCTTGATGGCAATGAACTCAGCGAAGCGCTGCTCAACCAGGTTGAAGTGGCGATCCGTGCTTATGACCCGTGCCTGTCCTGTGCCACCCATGCCATGGGTAAAATGCCAATGGAAATATCCTTGCTGGATGCCAATAATGAACTGATTGACAGGCTCGAGAAGAACTCCAGCGGCCAGATTAATAGAACTCTCTGAGATAACGGCATGAACAGCCGGCGCGCTCCCATCCTGATCTTTACCTATGGCAACCCGTCACGCGGTGATGATGCGCTGGGTCCGGCGATGTTTGACCTGCTTGGAAAGTGGCAGCAGGAAAACTGCAAAGAGGATGAAATTGAGCTGCAAACCGACTTCCAGCTACAAATCGAACATGCGATGGATCTTGAGGGCCGGAAAAAAATACTTTTTGTCGATGCCAGCGTTTCCTGCGCCGCACCTTTCGAATGTCAGCGCCTGCAAGCCCGACAGGATGACAGCTTTACCACCCATGCGATGAGCCCTTCTTCGGTATTGGCTGTGTATAAACAAATCAATCACCATCAACCACCACCTGCCTGGTTGTTGACCATCAGGGGCTATGAATTCGATCTCGGACTGGATATGAGTGAACAGGCGAGAGATAACCTGCGACAGGCTTATCAATATATTCTTGAGAATTATTGCAAATAAAAATCCCCTGTCAGCAATGAGCCGACAGGGGATTCCCCCTATGCCATTTTGTTATCAGCTTTTTTTAGCTGATGATTTGCCAAGCTGAATATCCTGGATATTTTTTTCAACCGTTTTCAGGCCTACACCTTTGACGTTAACGAGTTCGTCAGCATGTTTGAACGGGCCGTTCTGATTACGGTAGTCAACAATCGCCCGGGCTTTGCTGAGGCCGATGCCGTTGAGATTTTCAGCGATCATTTCGGCTGTTGCAGAGTTGATATTAACCGGGGCTGCAATTGTGCTGCCTGCCATTAACATCAGTGCCAGTGTGGTAACCATTAGTAATGTCTTCATAGTGTCCTCCTTTAAGGATCTGTGTGCTTCCGTTGTTGGAGCAGGTTTAGAATATCGCGGTAGGGCAGGTTGCCAACAGTGGGTAAAGTTTGGCTAAAGCTGTAGGAGGTAGCTTGTGATTATGACCGGTTAATTTGCCTGAAAACCGGCAGGATATTCTCCTGATATAAATTACTTTCTAATCATTGTGTTGCATTCTCATGTTTTGAGAGGCTGCTGTTATTTAATAGCCTTGAAGAAAACACAAGGATATCGAAATGGCATTTGACCCGCAAAACATCATTGGTAAAACTGTAAACGCATACATCTCCCGCCCGGGACCCGGTAAAACCCGGATCTTTATGATGATGTTTACCGATGGCAGTTGCTGTGAATTTGTTTCAGGTAAGAATAATGCCTTCTCCCGCGCTCGCAGGGGAGTGGAAGGACAGGCTGCAGGCTTTATTGGGCCTGTAACAGCGCCTGCCCAGGTAGCCATTCAGCAGATGGCATTAAGTGGGTTTTGATAGTTTTCCAGGTTGAATTGTTATCCACAATCCCTGTGGATAACTCTGTGAATAACCTTTTTTAGCGCTTGCTGTACTAACGAAATCTTTACAATGGTCAAAAATTGACCAGTTTACTATCTATAACTTAAAATCAATGACTTAACGGTGAGATTATCCAGGTTAGGACTAGTTAAACTAGAATTTTAAGACAAAAATCAGCAATCAATCACTTGTGTATTACTTTTTCAAGTTGATTGTAGGTTGTGGGTGTAAGTTGTTGATATTTTATTTTTGGTTTTATCGAACGAATTTATAAGAGCCTCATATCGGACTTGCTGCAACACCCACGAAAAACAAAAAGCACGTCATGTCGGACTTGCTGCTACACCCATACAAAATAAAAGCATGTCATGCCGGACTTGATCCGGTATCTCGCCCTTATGTTTTATAGTTACCACAGTGCTTAAAGAAGATCCCGGCTCGTAGGCCGGGATGACGGGGTATTGGGGAGGAGACCATACACGGGATGACGAGGTGCAATTACTGTTGCTAGGGATTAATTCCAATCTCCAGCGGCCAAACCTCCAGCTTATCCATCAACGCCAGCTTATCCTGGTGATTGCCTTCACTCTCACCAATCTCCTGGCGTAGTTCGCTGATCCGCTGCAGGTAATCCTCGTAGGTCATCTGGTTGCCCATATCGCCCTGCATAATGCGTTTTTCCCTGAATGTATCCCAGGTTTCTTTCTCATCCTGGTTAAGGGTTTCGGGGTAATTCCTGGCGCGGTAGCGAAACAGCATTTCGCCCAGGCGTTTATCCTGGAAGTTGAAGTTGGTTTTTTCTAGTTCTTCGGGTGAAAGATGGTGGATGGTTTCCAGCTGCTGTTTATCTACATAACTGAAAAACCCCCCACCATAAATCATTTGATCAGGATCGGTTGATTCGGGGAAATTACTCTCAGCATACAGTGCGGTGAGTTTATCAGCAGCTGCAGCCCGGTACTTGTTGAAGGTTTGCAGGTTGCGCTCACACAGTTGCTCATCGAGCTGTATGCGCTCCTGGTCGACACCTTTCAATACAGCCGGGGGGGCAATAAACGGACATTTATTGGCAGCAATGCCTTTGATGCCCGGTCGTTCGAGGCCTTCTGGTAAATCGGCAGAGGGAGTAAACAGGCGGTCATGCAGTTCGTCTACAGATAAATCCAGAATAATGCCCGGGTCACTCATTAAATCCACACAGAGTGTTTGCGAAGGAATTTGCGGATGTTTGCAAACCGGCAGGATTAAAGTAGTGCAGCCACGCACGGCCGGGATTTTAGCGCTGATGTGCAAGAGCGGTTTGCCCTGCATAGGATCCAGCATGGCGGTTACCGCCTGCTTATCCCGCAAACCCAGCGACCATTCAAACAGGCGCGGTTGTTTAATGTGCACCAGCCGTGCCATGTCTATGGTGGCGCGTACATCCGCCAGTGCATCATGGGCATCGGTGTGTTCGAAGTTATTGGCAACACTCAACTGGTCGAGTTTAAAGCTGGGCTTGCCGGGTTCGTGATAGACCCAGTTAAAGCCGTCCGGACGTAATGCGTAACAGGCGCGGATAAGGTCGATCAGATCCCAGCGGCTGTTGCCGTTTTTGTATTCGCGTTCGTATGGATCAAACAGATTGCGGTAAAACAGGTTACGGCTGAATTCGTCATCGAAACGGATCGAGTTATAGCCCACGCTGCAGGTGCCGCCTTTCAGCATGACTGCACGAATGCGGCGGGCGAAATCAGCCTCGGTAACACTTTTATTACCTTGCTCAAAAGTGGATTGTGGGCTGATGCCGGTAATCATGCAGGCATCGGGTTGCGGCAACATATCGTCGGCGGCTTTGCAGAACCACTCGTATTCTTCACCGGGAATCGGGTTCAGGTCGGCATCGGTACGGATGGCTGCAAATTGCGAAGGCCGATCCCAGCGCGGGTTGGTGCCGAAGGTTTCGTAATCGTGCCAGAGAAAGCTTTTTGGTAATTTCATACCAATAATGCTAACAGCACGGGCATGTTTTGTCGTTGGGATATTTACTCTTTCAATGGTCAGTTATACTGCTATGCAGAAGTAAGGAGATTAATGTGACCACCGTTATTGATGAACTATTGCACGTAGTTGAACTGGAACAGATTGAAGATAATATTTTCCGAGGTGAAAGCCGCGATATTGGTACCCCGCGGGTGTTTGGCGGGCAGGTTTTGGCACAGTCACTATTAGCTGCAACCAAAACAGTAGACGATATCCGCAAGCCGCATTCCATGCATGCTTATTTCCTGCGCGCCGGTGATGTCAGTTCACCGATTGTGTATGAAGTTGACCGCAGTCGCGAAGGCCGTAGTTTTACCACCCGCCGGGTGGTGGCTATCCAGCATGGGCGGCCTATCTTTACCATGGCAACATCATTCCAGGTGCCGGAAGAAGGTCTTGAACATCAGTTGCCGGCTCCGGAAGTACCGGACCCGGATACACTTGGGCCCACCAGTCCGTTAACAGAAGAAATCCTGGAAAAGATCCCGGTAAAGTTACGCCGCTGGTTTTTACAGGCCGGTCCATTTGAATTCCGTTCGGTGCAGCCCTTCAATCCGATTGACCCCGGTGTGCAGGAACCCGCCCGCCAGGTATGGTTCCGCTGTCGCGGCAAGTTACCGGATAATGCCGACCTGCACCGGGTGCTGTTGGCTTATGCCTCTGATTTCCAGCTGGTGGGTACAGCATCACTGCCACATGCGGTTTCCTTCCTTAGTGGAAAGTTGATGCTTGCCAGCCTTGATCACGCCATGTGGTTCCACCGCCCCTGTCGAGTGGATGACTGGCTGCTGTATGCCTGTGATTCTCCCAGTGCCTCCGGGGGCAGGGGGCTGGCGCGCGGTAGCATCTATGACCGCAATGGAGTTTTAGTGGCAAGTACTGCGCAGGAAGGGGTGATGCGGAAGGTGTAGGGTGGGCATTTATGCCCACCTATCTACTCATTAGAAAAAATAAGACGCGTGGGCATAAATGCCCACCCTACGCGGGTTATTTCTTTATTAGTCCAATAATAAACAACAAAATGACGGCACCAATAGTGGCCGTGATGATCGCACTACCCATGCCAACACCCAGGGGAACCCCTAAAGTAGGTAACATCCAGCCGCCGATAAAGGCACCGATAATACCCACGATGATATTGTTAATCAGGCCACCCTTGCTTTTCATGATCATTCCGGCCAGCCAGCCGGCTACAGCACCTACAACTAACCAGATAAATAGTGATTCAATTTCAAAACCCATAATTTCCTCTCTCTTTGATATGCAATCCCGAACCTTATTGTTCGATACGATGATTGTAGACTAAACTAAGACCTGTTCACAAATATATGGAAACATAATTAATGCCTTCAGACAAAACAGGTAATTGCATGCCGGATGCAGGAAAGGTCGTCGTTATCACTGGTGCCAGCAAGGGAATCGGTGCTGCCACTGCGAAGAAACTGGCCGCGGCCGGTTGCAAAGTCGTTGTAAGCAGTCGTTCGCAGGAAAATTGTCAGTTGGTCGTTGATGAGATTGAGGAGGCCGGCGGTGAGGCACTTGCTGTCAGCTGCCACATCGGTGATGAAGACCAGCTGCAGGGACTGATAGATAAAACCGTAAACCATTGGGGCAAAGTCGATGGACTTGTCTGCAATGCAGCTTCCAATCCGGTATATGGGCCCGCTAAGGTAGTTGATTACAAAGCCTTCGAACTGATCATGCGCAACAATGTCTACAGTGCCATGAAGCTGACGGTACTGGCAGCAAAACATATGGCCGCAGGGAGTTCTGTGGTGATAATCAGCTCGATTGCCGGCCTGATGGGCAGTCGCATGATTGGTGCTTATGGAGTATCCAAGGCCGCTGAAATGTCGCTGATCAGGAACCTGGCTCTGGATTACGGTAAAAAAGGCATCCGAGTCAACGGGGTGGCACCGGGATTGGTAGAAACTAATTTTTCCACGGCGTTAATGAATAATCCTGCATTAATGAACAAGGTGCACAATGAATCTGCGTTGGGGCGGGTAGGGCAGCCGGATGATATCGCCGGTCCGATCAGTTTCCTGCTGAGTGATTGTGCGTCTTTTATCACCGGGCAAACCATTATTGCCGATGGTGGTATGGTAATTGCTGATCCTTTATAGGCTGGGTATGGAAATTAAACTGATTTCACTGATGGTATTGCTGCTGGCAGGTTTCCTGTCAGCAAACCTCAGTGCGCAGGTTTATAAATATACCGATAAAAATGGCATCATTAATTACACCAACGTAAAACCTCCGGGGCGCACAGTAACTACATTGAAATTCCCCTGTTATGCCAGCGATATGAAGTGCCGGCAGATCAGCTGGGAAAAGGTTAAGCTCAATACCAGTTTATATGCTGGGATTATTGACCGGGCGGCGGTTAAATCGACCGTTGAGCCGGCCCTGATCCGCGCCATTATTCACGCAGAATCTGCCTTTAATCCAGAAGCTGAATCACCCAAAGGCGCACAGGGTCTGATGCAGTTAATGCCCTTTAATCAGGAGCGCCTGGGCATAGATAATCCATTCTTACCAGAACAAAATATTCCGGGAGGTGCTGCCCACCTGGCTGAGCTAAAGGCGCAGTTTAATGACCTGGACCTGGTGGTTGCAGCCTACAATGCCGGTGCCGGTGCCGTAAAAAAATACGACGGCGTACCACCGTATGATGAAACTCGTGAATATTTACGCCGAGTGAAGATACTTTACCGGCGTTATGGTCAGGCGTTGTAGGGTGGGCATAAATGCCCACCCTACAATATCTAAAATAGTAGCCGTGCATTGGTGATCGAATCCAGATCATTCAGCGCCGCAATCACTTCATCACAGGCTTTAACCTTCCATTCCTTATCCAGGTGGAAACGCGCACTGGCACGCTGGTTGTGGTAGTTGATAATGACTTCGGTGTTGCCATCCTGATAGGGGGCAAAGGTGTTTTGCAGCTGGTATACCAGGTTGGTTACCGGTCCCTTGATGTTGATGGCGACGGCTTTGGCATAATTACTGCGGGCTTCGGGCAGGGTCATTACCCGGTTGCCGACCATGCGGTAACCACCGCTAAAATTATCGGCTTTTACCGGGCCTTCGATGACCACAATTTCATCTTTGATAAAACGGTCGGCATATAACACCCAGCTTTCGTCATATAAAGCCACTTCAACTTTTCCCGTGCCATCATCCAGGCCCACAAAAGCCTGTTTGCCGCGCTTCCTCACACCGACAACCAGGCCGGAAAGCACCATCTCAATACCGGGTTGCCGGCGGGCCTGCTGGGCATCTTCGGGGGCTTCAGGGATTTTATTAGTGAGGTCGTACAGCTGGCAGCTGATGAAATTGTTGAGATCATCCCGCCAGCGGTCCATTGGATGGCCGGAAAGATAAATACCCAGGGTTTCGCGCTCTCCGCGCAGGCGCTGATCCTCCGGCCATTCGGGGATGTCCAGTAGCTTACTCCCGGGATCATCTGCGGTGGTTGATGCTGTTCCCCCCAGGGCATTGCCGAACATATCCACCTGACCGGCTTCGGCATCCCGCTGTTTTTGCTCTGCTGCGAGCATGGCATCGGGCATCATTACCCGCAGGCGGGCACGGTTCTTGTCCGGGTCGAGGCTATCAAGTGCACCGGAACGAACTAGGATATCGACAGCGCGTTTATTGACCTTGTTCAGGTCCAGCCGCTGGCAAAATTCCTGCAGGTTGGGGTAGTCGCCATGTTCTTCGCGTTCATTCACTATGGCCTCGACGACCGCGTGGCCGACGCCTTTAATTGCACCGAGGCCGTAACGCATGGTACCGGGACTGACTGCGTGAAACTGCCATTCTGAGTGGTTTACATCCGGTGGTTCAATTTCGATCTTGCTGTGTTTGCAGTCTTCAATCAGGATGGCGACCTTATCGGTGTTATCCATATCTGCCGATAAAGTTGCCGCCAGGAACTCTGCCGGGTAATGGGCCTTCAGCCAGGCAGTCTGGTAGGAGATCAGAGCGTAGGCAGCAGAATGCGATTTATTGAAGCCGTAACCGGCGAAGGTTTCCATCTGATCGAAAATAAAGTTGGCTTTGCTTTCCGACAGTTCGCGTCTGGATGAGCCTTCAACAAAAACCAGTCGCTGCTTGGCCATTTCTTCGGGCTTTTTCTTGCCCATCGCGCGGCGCAGGATATCGGCTGCACCGAGGGAGTACCCTGCCAGTTCCTGGGCGATCTGCATCACCTGTTCCTGATACAAAATAACACCGTGGGTTGGTGCCAGGATGGGTTCAAGCCGGGGATCCGGGAAGGTGGTGGCCGCAAGCCCATGTTTACGCTCAACATAATCACCGACCATGCCTGATTCCAGCGGGCCGGGTCGAAACAGCGCCACCAGCGCAATGATGTCTTCAAAACTATCCGGTTGCAGGCGGCGGATCAGGTCCTTCATGCCACGGGATTCCAGCTGGAATACTGCGGTAGTGTCGTGTGCTTTTAGCAGTTTGAAGGTTTTATTATCTTCCAGTGGCAAGCTTTCTATTTCGATCGCTTGCTTGCCTTCCTGCACGTGCCGCAGGTTAATAGCTTTCACCGCCCAGTCGATAATGGTCAGGGTACGCAGGCCGAGGAAATCGAATTTCACCAGGCCGATGGTCTCGACATCGTCTTTATCGAACTGGGTAACAATACTTTCGCCGTCTGTTTCACAGTACAGTGGGGTGAAGTCAGTCAGCGCAGAAGGTGCAATAACCACGCCACCTGCATGCTTGCCGGCGTTACGAGTCAGGCCTTCAAGCGATAATGCCAGATCAATAACACCACGGGTATCTTCTTCCTGCTCGTAACGCAACCGCAGTTGCGGTTCTTCTTTCATCGCTTCTTTGATCTTGATGCCGATGGTCATCGGGATCAGTTTGGCGATGGAATCAACAAATCCGTAACCATGCCCCAGTACCCGACCGCAGTCGCGGATTGCTGCTTTGGCAGCCATGGTACCGAAGGTGATGATCTGTGACACCTGGTCGCGGCCATAGGTTTCAGCGACGTAATCAATTACCCGTTCGCGCTGGTCCATGCAGAAATCAATATCAAAATCGGGCATGGACAGGCGTTCAGGATTGAGAAAACGTTCGAATAGCAGTTCGTATTTGAGTGGATCGAGGTCAGTAATCAGCAATGCCCAGGCAACCACCGAACCGGCACCTGAACCACGACCGGGACCCACGGGGATATGTTTTTTCTTGGCCCAGCGGATAAAGTCGGCAACAATCAGGAAGTAGCCGGGGAAGCCCATCTCGTTGATAACAGCCAGTTCGACCTGCAGGCGGTCGCTGTAGTCTTTTTCAGTCAGTCCTTCAGCAAGGCCGTGGCGTTCAAGGCGATCTGCCAGCCCGGCAATAGCCAGTTCTTCAATATATTGGGCTTCGGTTTCACCTTCGGGAACAGGGAAGGCCGGCAGCACATAATTACCGAAATCCATTTTAAGGTTGCAGCGACGCGCAATTTCAACTGAGTTTTCCAGTGCTTCAGGAATATCCTTAAACAGCAGCAGCATGGCATCAGGGCTTTTAAAATATTGTTCTTCGGTATAACGGCTGTTCCGGCGCGGGTCACCTAGCAACTCACCATCATGGATGCAGACCCGAGCCTCATGGGCGTGGAAATCTTCCTGCTTGATAAAACGTACATTGTTACTCGCCACAACCGGACAGCCGAGACGGCTGGCAAGGTGAATGGCGGGCTGGTTGTAACGTTCGTCATTACGGTTGCCAATACGCTGGATTTCTATGTAAAACCGTTGCGGGAACAGCTCCATCCAGCTCGCCAGCAGGGCTTCAGCACGGTCCGGATGCCCGTTGAGCAGGGCATGACCGATATCACCACCACGTCCTCCTGACAGTGCAATCAGGCCGTCTGTCTGACCTTCCAGCCAATAGCGCTTGATCATCGCCTGATGATGATCCTGGCCTTCCTGCCAGGCACGGGAAATCAGCCTGCAAAGGTTTAAATAACCTGTTCGGTCCTGGCATAGCAAGATTATTTGATCCGGGTTGGCCCGGTCTTCAGGGTTCTCAATCAGCAGGTCTGCGCCGATAATGGGCTTGATTCCGGCTTTCTCGGCTGCCCGATAAAACTTCACTAGCGCAAACATGTTGTTCTGATCGGTCATAGCCACAGCCGGCATACCGAGCTCAGCTGCTTTGGCTACCAACTCCGCGGGCCTGACCATGCCATCGACTATGGAAAACTCGCTGTGCAGGTGTAAATGAATAAAAGCGCTGGTCACAAAATAAGTAATCTAGATTTCTGTTTAGGGCTGCCAATTATTGCAGGAAATCAGTCAGGGATGTAGTTTGATTTCCATCAAATGAAATAAGAATTTAGCTGCCGGGTTTTTCTCAGGCACTAAAAAGCCCCTGCCGCTCTGCGCCAGGGGCTATTAATACTGGTCTTATAAACTAGTTTCGATTATGCCATTTTACGTCTGATTGTGACTAGCGCAACCAATGCTAAAAGAGCGGCTAGCAACAATAGCATCTCATTTGCCAGGAGTGGTATTGTTTTCGGTGCACCAAATCCGTTCAAATTGCCCGCGATTATGAAAGGAAATCCGGCAGGATCAGCAGTTCCTGAATCGACAACGGCCGCATATGTCACTCCACCATCCACAGACTGCATCCCGTTGCCGGTCACAGCTTGCCCCAATATAGATATTGGAGGGGCCCAGGGACCACTAATGAGCGTACCATCTGTTTGCCAGTCCAGCCAATATGTTCCTGGTATGAGAACGGTATTAACTGCCACTTCGTTTGTCATAATGGGTCTCAGAGTATCTCCCGAGGTTGTTTCAGTGACCCGGTAAATTCCGGACCAGCCGGTAGCCGTCATTATATTGGTTGAATCATCTCCCCAGACGACCTGGCTTCCCACCTCACCCGGGATACCATCCCATATTCTTAAGTTTGCAGCGGTCATAGTCGAGGTAATACTTGAGCTTGTCTGATAGGCATAAAAAGTAATATTGGAAATCAACCAACCACCGGGTGAGTTAATGGTGAAGTCATCAGCAATACGATTATCAGCTGCTACCTGGTGACCGTAACCAAATATGTTAAGTCCCAGAGTGATGGTTTCCAAAATACTTTCATCTGCACCACCGGCACCGGTTCCGGGGCTGTTAATCAGTGGGCCGTTATCATATAGAATGTTGCCCATAGGGGCCATCATCAATGTGACAGAATTTATGTTTGGCGGGACTCCATTAACAACAGTACCGCCACCAGTATATTCATCGGTAGCCAGGTTCCCGGCCCAAGCACTGCCGATGCACAAGGCAAAAGATAACAATGTGGATAAAATCAGTACTTTTCTTTTAATCATTTCTACGCTCCCTCATTGACAGTGAAACTTTATGTATAATAATCAACATTCTAGCACCTCGTTCAGGTTTTTACACGATAAATATTCGTATGGCGGTGTTGTGAAATGCAAGAATTTTCCATTAATATCAGTATGTCGGGCATTTAGCAGACGAGCCAGTGCGGTTTTGGAACTGATTGTCGGATGATTGGGCTTGAGCATAATATATGATTGGGTTATCATTCCGCCCCCGCAAAGGTATGCGCGCGTAGCTCAGCGGTAGAGCACTACGTTGACATCGTAGGGGTCACTGGTTCGATCCCAGTCGTGCGCACCATTCGACAAAATTATTTTGTCATCCCGGCCCCCGAGCCGGGATCTCATTGAGCATCGTGCTAACAAATTTAATCAAAAAATTTCGTCATTCCGGGGCAGCGAATAGCTGAGCCCGGAAACCAGAGGTTTTGGTTGGTTACTGCTTTGTTCCCATCAGGGGTTATTCCCGGGTGGGCGGGAATCCTGAGAATGCGACTGGTTCCCGGATATTGCTATTTGCAATTCCGGGATGATGGTTAAGGACACAGCTATTCGCAATTGATGTGCATTGATGCACGAATGCTGTGGGAGTGCATGGATGTACGTAACTGTCAGGGGGGTAACGGACAAAGTATGTTATCTGGCTGGTAAAACCCCTTTCAAATCCCCCCCCGAAGGCGTAAAATGCTGAGCATGAACAATGTATTGCGAACTACCAGTTTTACATAGTTAAAGCGAGCGCATACCGTTAGTGAATATCGGGCGCTCGGCGCCTTTTTTATTGCATAATTTATACCCTCTGGGGAGAACACAATGCCGGCAATTACTTTACCGGATGGCAGTATCCGACAATTCGACCAGGCCGTTACCATTATGGATGTGGCCAATGACATTGGCCCTGGCCTTGCGCGTGCTACTTTGGCGGGTGAGATCGATGGTGAGTTAGTAGATGCCAGCACAATTATTACTGAAGACAGTGCCTTGCGCCTGATCACGGCACGTGATCCTGAAGGCCTGGAAGTGATTCGCCACTCTACTGCCCATGTGTTGGCGCAGGCGGTACAGCGCTTATTTCCCGAAGCTCAGGTCACCATTGGCCCGACTATTGATAACGGCTTCTACTATGATTTCTCCTGGCCGGATGGTTTTTCCCCGGAAGACATTGATCGTATTGCTACAGAAATGCGCCGAATCAAGAAAGATGACCTGCCGATAACAAAACAGGTCATGTCACGTGGTGAAGCGATCCAGTTCTTTAAACAGAAGGGTGAGCATTACAAAGTAGAGTTGATCGAGTCCATTCCTGAGGGTGAGGCATTAACGCTGTATTCCCAGGGCGAATTCACCGATCTCTGCCGCGGCCCGCATGCGCCCAGTACTGGAAAACTCGGCGTGTTTAAACTGACTAAACTGGCCGGTGCCTACTGGCGTGGCAACAGTGACAACGAAATGTTGCAGCGGGTTTACGGCACGGCATGGTCTGACAAGAAAGAAATGAATGCTTACCTGCTGCGAATCGAAGAAGCAGAAAAGCGTGATCACCGTAAACTGGCCAAACAGCTGGATCTCTTCCATATGCAGGAAGAAGCACCAGGTATGGTTTTCTGGCATGATAATGGCTGGCGTATTTATACTGAGATTCAAAGTTATATCCGTGGTCGCTTGCGTGAAGAAGATTACCAGGAAGTGAATACCCCGCAGTTAGTGGATATTTCCCTTTGGGAAAAATCCGGTCATGCAGAAAAATTCAGCGAAGAAATGTTCATGACCGGTTGTGAAGGGCGCGCTTATGCCATCAAACCGATGAACTGTCCCTGCCATGTGCAGGTGTATAACCAGGGGCTGCATTCCTACCGTGATTTACCCATGCGGATGGCCGAGTTCGGTTCCTGCCATCGCAACGAGCCTTCCGGTTCATTGCACGGTTTAATGCGGGTACGTGCTTTTGTGCAGGACGATGCGCATATTTTCTGTACTCCAGAACAGGTGCAGTCGGAAGCGGATGCATTTATCAAGCTGCTCTACAGCGTTTATGCTGATTTTGGTTTTAACGATATTGATGTCCTGCTTTCAACCCGCCCGGAAAAACGCGTGGGCGCAGATGAACTCTGGGACCAGGCTGAAAAGGCACTTGGTGAATCACTGGATAATGCCGGGGTTAAGTGGAAGGTAAACCCGGGAGAGGGTGCTTTCTATGGCCCTAAAATTGAATTCTCCCTGCGCGACAGCATAGGTAGGGTTTGGCAGTGCGGTACTTTACAGCTGGATTTCAATATTCCCGGCCGCCTCGATGCCACTTACATTGCCGAAGACAGTTCAAAACAGACACCGGTAATGTTCCATCGTGCCATCCTCGGGTCAATCGAGCGCTTTATCGGTATTTTGATCGAACATTATGCAGGCGCCATGCCGGCATTTTTGGCCCCGGTTCACGCGGTAATTATGAATATTACCGACAAACAGGCCGACTATTGCCAAAAAGTTGCCAAAATCCTTGAAAAACAAGGCTTACGCGTTAATTTAGACTTGAGAAATGAGAAGATCACCTATAAAATTCGCGAACATTCTTTAATGAAAGTACCTTACCTGCTGGTTGTCGGTGACAGAGAAGTCGAAAACTATCAAGTTGCGGTAAGAAAACGCGGGAATGAAGACCTGGGCAGCATGTCTGTCGAGGCATTTGCAGATATCCTGGCTGCCGATATTGCGGCCTATGCCAGGGTTGCTGACGAAAACTAAGTAATAATTAGACGGGATAGAGGAGAAATTACCCATCGCCACAAAAAAAGAAACGCGCCGTAACGGTACCATCACGGCAAGAGAAATTCGTGTGATTGCAGCAGATGGCCAGCAGGCTGGCATTATGCGGCTGGAAGAAGCCCTGGAACTGGCAGGGGAGCAAAGCCTGGACCTGGTGGAAATCTCGCCAAATGCGAGTCCACCGGTTTGCAAGATCATGGATTACGGCAAGTACCGCTTTGAAAATTCAAAGCAGAAACAGCAGTCCAAAAAGAAACAAAAACAGGTGCAGCTGAAGGAAGTGAAATTCCGCCCGGGTACAGAAGAAGCCGATTACCAGGTGAAAATGCGAAATATTCACCGTTTTATTGATGCGGGTAATAAAGTTAAAGTCACCCTGCGCTTCAAGGGCCGCGAAATGGCTCACCAGGAGCTGGGTCGCGACCTCCTTAAGCGGGTTGAACGCGATATGGGCGAAGATATTGTTGTCGAACAGTTTCCGAGAATGGAAGGCCGTTTGATGGTAATGATGCTAAATCCTAAAAAATCGGTATAATACCCGGCTGGATTTAGAAAAAGTTCGGATTTGCCCTCTTAATCGGGAAATTTCGAATTAAACAAGCGCCGCCGAGCAGTAAAGAGTCATCAGTTTGTTGAGATGAACGCTTGAGCGGAGTATTAAAATATGACCCTGAATGGGGTTTAGGAGCAAGAAATGCCTAAGATGAAGACCAACCGGGGCGCTGCCAAGCGTTTCCGTAAGACGGCCTCCGGCAAATTTAAATGCGGACATGCCAACCACAGTCATATCCTGACCAAAAAGGACCAGAAGCGTAAACGCCGTTTACGTGATGGAAATATGGTTACACCTGCAGACACACGCGCCGTAAGACGCATGCTGCCCTACGTATAACCTTTCGGTTTAAGGAGAATATAAAATGGCTAGAGTTAAACGCGGAGTAACCGCAACCCGTCGTCACAAAAAGACACTAAAAGCAGCGAAAGGCTATTACGGCGCACGTCGTAAAGTTTATCGCGTTGCTAAACAGGCTGTAACTAAAGCAGGCCAATACGCGTATCGTGACCGTAAAAACAAAAAGCGGCAGTTTCGCCGTCTCTGGATTGTGCGCATTAATGCTGCAGCCCGGATAAATGGCTTGTCCTACAGCCGGATGATGAATGGCCTCTCCCGTGCCGAGATCGAAATCGATCGTAAAGTACTGGCAGACCTGGCGATCCATGATGCTGCAGGATTTACAGCATTGGCGGAAAAAGCCAAGGCCAGCCTCGCTTAGTTTTAAGCTTACCGCCCTGAGTAGGGCTTAGTAACAAATAAACTAATAGAAGGGAAGGGCCCAGGTCCTTCCCTTTTTTTATCCCGTAAGTTTTTTACGGGTTGAATAAAAAAACTGGAAATTCATAAAAGTGGATTCACTGAATAACATATTAGATACAGCACTTGCAGGGATTGAAGCTGCTGAGGACCTCAGGGCGCTGGATGATATCCGGGTCGAATACCTGGGCAAGAAAGGCCAGGTAACCGCACTGCTGAAGTCACTGGGTGCTATGGACCCGGAACAGCGCAAGACAGCTGGCCAGGCTATCAATCAGGCTAAGCAGGCGGTTCAGGCTGCGATTAACGTGCGTCGTACCGGTCTTGAAAAAGCGGCCCTTGATGCTCGACTAGCAGCTGAATCCATCGATGTCAGCCTGCCGGGTCGTGGTGTGGAACGGGGTGGTTTACACCCGGTGACCCATACCATGGAACGAATTACCGAGATTTTTTCCCGCCTGGGTTTTTCTGTGGCTACAGGGCCTGAAGTCGAAGATGACGAACATAATTTCGAAGCCTTGAATTTCCCCGCCCACCATCCGGCACGGGCGATGCACGATACTTTCTATTTCCCCGATGGTCGCCTGTTGCGCACCCATACTTCCCCGGTACAAATCCGGGTAATGAAGCAACAGCAACCCCCGGTACGGATCATTGTGCCGGGCAAGGTCTACCGCAGTGATTCGGACCAGACCCATACACCGATGTTTCATCAGGTAGAAGGCTTGCTGGTGGATAAAGACGTTACTTTTGCCGATCTCAAAGGTGTTTTGCAGGAGTTCGTCAATGCCTTCTTCGAAGAAGAGCTGGCGATCCGCCTGCGGCCTTCATACTTCCCCTTTACCGAGCCTTCAGCAGAAGTTGATGTAGCCTGGGACAAGGGTGATGGTTCAGAGCCCGGCTGGCTGGAAGTGCTCGGCTGCGGCATGGTACACCCCAACGTCCTCGAAGGCGTGGGTATCGATCCGGAAATCTATACCGGTTATGCCTTCGGTCTCGGGGTCGAGCGTTTTGCGATGCTGCGATACGGGGTGAAGGACTTACGTCAATTCTTTGAGAACGACCTGCAGTTCCTCGGTCAGTTCCGTTAATCAGGACAGGTAAACTAAGATGCGATTTAGCGTTAACTGGCTCAAAGAATGGGTCAAAATTTCTGATACCGCCGAGCAACTGGGCGAACAGCTGACCATGGCGGGCCTGGAAGTGGATGCCACTGAAGCGGCAGCGGCCGATTTCAGTGACATTATCGTCGGTAAAATTCTTAAGGCCGGGCCGCATCCCGATGCAGATAAACTGCAGGTTTGTGAGGTTGATTCCGGTTCTGGTGTATTACAGATAGTCTGTGGTGCACCTAATGCCCGGGCAGGGCTGATAGCACCACTGGCCATTGTCGGCGCAGTATTGTCGGGCGATTTTAAGATTAAAAAGGCCGCCCTGCGCGGGGTGGAATCCAACGGTATGTTGTGTTCCAGTAAAGAGCTGGGTCTGGCCGAAGATGCCGATGGCCTGATGGAATTGCCGGCAGATGCGCCGATTGGTACCGATTTGCGCGAATACCTGCGGCTGGATGATACCCTGCTGGAGCTCGACCTGACCCCGAACCGGGCAGACTGCCTTTCAATTCGCGGTATCGCCCGTGATGTTAGCGCGGTTTGTGATGCCGATTTCATCGATCATGAAATTCCTGCGGTTGCAGCCACATCAGGGCGCGTGATTGATGTTCAGCTTGAAGATTCGGCCGCCTGTCCGCGTTATATCGGCAGGGTCATTGAAGGCCTGGATCCGCAGGCGGAAACACCGATATGGATGATCGAAAAACTGCGCCGCAGCGGCGTCCGTTCGCTCGGTCCGTTGGTGGATGTGACCAATTACGTTTTACTCGAACTCGGTCAGCCAATGCATGCTTTTGACCTGGATAAAATAGCTGGCGGGATTATTGTACGCCGTGCTGAAGCAGGTGAAAAACTGACCCTGCTGGATGGCAGTGAAGCTGAACTGGATGCTGATTTGTTGATCATAGCCGATCACAACGGCCCTTTGGCACTGGCCGGTATCATGGGTGGTGAGGCCTCGGCCTGTGACGACAATACTAGTAATATACTTCTGGAAAGTGCATTCTTTGATCCGGCTGTAATTATGGGTAAATCAAGGCGTTTCGGCCTGCATACTGATTCTTCCCACCGCTTTGAACGCGGGGTTGATCCAGGGGGGCAGGAAGAGGCGATCGAACGTGCCACTGGCTTGCTCCTGGAGATTTGTGGCGGTAAGTCAGGGCCTGTGATTGTTGCAGAGTCTGTCGATGATATACCGGTTCGCAAATCAGTCTCACTGCGTCTGGCTCGAATCAACAAGGTCCTTGGCAGCAGCCTGGTGGCGGATGATGTTGAGCCCATATTGCAGCGTTTGGGTTTTGCCATAGAAACAACCGCAGAAGGCTGGGTTATTCAGGCGCCTGGTACACGCTTTGATATTGAGATAGAAGAAGACCTGATAGAAGAAATTGCCCGGGTTTACGGCTACAACAAGCTGCCAACGCGGATGCCAACCGGGCGGATTCCCACACCGGTGCTACCGGAGCGCGAAATTACCCTGCGGCGTATTCGCCAGTCGATGGTAGCTAATGGCTACACTGAAGCTGTGAATTACAGTTTTGTGGAGCATAAAATACTCAATGCCTGTGATCAGGGTGAGCGGGCATATGCCCTGGCTAACCCCCTGTCGGCAGATATGGACGTAATGCGTACAAACTTGCTGGCAGGCCTGCTAGTCAGCCTGGACAGCAACCAGCGTCGTCAGCGCGAGCGTATTCGCCTGTTCGAACTGGGTAATGTCTTTGCTGCCAGCGAAGAGCAGGGCGCTGCGCCCGTGCAGACACTGCGACTGGCAGCCGTTGCCAGCGGTTCTGCCGTACCTGAGCAATGGGCAGAAAAATCCCGCTCGATGGATTTCTTCGACCTCAAAGGCGACTTGCAACGGGTGCTTGCCCTTCGCGGACAGGATGATGTTGAGTTTATCGCTACTGCTGAACATTCCTGGCTACATCCCGGGCAGTCGGCAAAACTGCTGGTTAATGGTGAGGCTATCGGCTGGATCGGTGCAATTCATCCGCAAACTTTAAAGCAATTTGGCATCCGTAATGATGTCTTTGCTTATGAATTAAACGTGGAGGCAGCGCAGAAACGCGAACTTCCATTTGCGAAAGATATTTCGCGTTACCCGGCTATTCGCAGGGACCTGGCAATGGTGGTTCCGGAAACGGTCAGTTTTAATGAACTGATTGGAGTGATTCAGAGTACTGCTGGGGATTTATTAGCTGATTGTCGGGTTTTTGACGTATATCAGGGTGAGGGTGTAGAAAAAACTTGTAAAAGTTTGGCTATTAGCTTGATTTTGCAAGATGTTTCAAGCACTCTAAAGGACGAAACCGTAGATTCCATCATTTCTGATGTGATTTCTGCACTAGAGGCGCAGCTTGGCGCCAGGTTAAGAGGTAAGTAATGGCTTTAACAAAAGCAAATATATCAAACTGTCTGTTCGACGAAGTGGGCCTGAACAAACGGGAAGCAAAAGAATTTGTAGATAGTTTTTTTGAAGTAATTCGTGTGGCACTTGAAAGCGGTGACAATATCAAGCTTTCAGGTTATGGGAATTTCCACCTGCGGGATAAAAGTGAGCGGCCAGGGCGCAACCCGAAAACTGGTGAAGAAATTCCAATTACAGCCCGTCGGGTAGTTACTTTCCGTCCGGGACAAAAACTAAGAGCGAGGGTAGAGGCATATGCTGGATCCGGGGATTGATACAAATTTACCACCGATTCCGGCAAAGCGCTATTTCACCATTGGTGAAGTCAGTACGCTTTGCGGCGTCAAACCCCACGTACTGAGGTACTGGGAACAGGAGTTCGAGCAACTCAAGCCGGTTAAGAGACGTGGTAACCGACGTTACTACCAGCGCCATGATGTGCTGATGATCCGGCAGATTCGCAGCTTGTTGTACGAACAGGGTTTCACCATCGGCGGTGCACGCCAGCGCCTGGAAGGTGAGAGTGCACACAATGATGTGACCCGCAGCACCCAGATTATCAAACAGGTTCGTACGGAACTTGAGGATGTCCTGCATATCCTCCGGCGTTAATCTAATAGTCAGGATTTAACAGGTTTACCGGACGGGTGAATAGGTGTATTATTCGCCGCCACAGAAATGAATGATTTCTGAGACTCAACACCTGAGACTCAACAATGGGATCAGCCATTTTCGATTATTTAATTTCGGGGCGTGGCGCAGCCTGGTAGCGCACTACAATGGGGTTGTAGGGGTCGGAGGTTCGAATCCTCTCGCCCCGACCATTAAATAATCAAAGTTGAAATAAAGCAGTCCGAACTCTAATTCGGGCTGCTTTTTTTTTGTGCCTTGAATTCAGGCATAATACCCAGATATATAACACTTAGATGATAACGATTGCTAATATCGCATTGGAAAACCGCATGTACGAAAATAACAGCACAGATAACAGCAAATGTAATTCACCTGTCGATCTCGGCCGGGAAATGCCCGACATCGCTAATGACGGCAAGGCCCAGGAAGTAGGCGAGCTCGACTGGGTTGGTATGGATGAAATCGAACTGCCGGTACGAATTGAAACCGATCAGGGCGAAATCCAGCAATCCAATGCGCGCGTAGCCGCTTTTGTTAACCTCAACCGTGCCGAAGTCCGCGGTATCCACATGTCGCGCTTATATTTAACCCTGGATCAGGCTTTTGCTGAAAAGCCCCTGAGTCCGGCGAGTATGCACGAAATATTGCAGAATTTTCTCGCCTCTCATGATGACCTCAGTGACCGTGCGCTGATTCGGGTAGATTTTGACTATATGGTGCGGCGTAAAGCCCTGGCCAGCGACAATGCCGGCTGGAAGCGTTACCCGGTGACTTTGATTGGTATTATGGACGGTGATAAATTCAGTGTTGAGATGGGCCTGGAAGTGCTTTATTCCAGTACCTGTCCCTGCTCAGCCGCATTGGCACGCCAATTGATCCAGGAGCAATTCAATAAAGACTTCTGTGCAAATAAAGAACTCGATTTTGCAGATGTATACGCCTGGCTGGGTACCGAGCAGGGCATAATGGCAACCCCGCATTCCCAACGCAGCGCGGCTGAACTGCGTGTGCGTTTAAAGCCCTCGTTTGAAATGTTCCCGATTGTTGAGCTGATTGACAAGGTAGAGGATGCGGTACAAACACCGGTACAAACAGCAGTTAAGCGTGAAGACGAGCAGGAATTTGCCCGCCTGAACGGACAGAATTTAATGTTCTGTGAAGATGCTGCGCGCAAGGTTCAGGCTGCACTGAATTCAGAAGACAGCATCCTGGACTACTGGGCACGCTGTTCCCACTTTGAAAGCCTGCATCCACATAATGCGGTATCGGTGATCACCAAGGGTATCAAGGGCGGCTATATCGCCGGTGCCGGCGCTCCGGTAAGACTGGGGCAGGGCAAGCACTGCCGGGACTGATAAGCGCGTGGGCATAAATGCCCACCCTACAGAAAACTTCAATTCAACAAAACCCGTCATTCCGGGGCGGCGAATAGCCGAACCCGGAAACCAGTCGACAACGGGGAATTTGGTAGCGTGGGCATTTATGCCCACGCGTTAAAGCTTACGCTTAAGCCCCACCTGGATATCCCCGAGGTTCAAACCAATATTCTCTGCATCCGGATCGGTAAAAACATATGCCGTAGGTTTGCCGGTCGCAGGGTCGATTAAATCCAGCCGCAATATCATCCGTTCGCCTTTTTTCCAGGGTACCTGGGACAGGCGGATATGGATACCGATGTCTTTACCATCCGGATCAACCAGCCCCAGCTCTTCGCCGTCGCTGTATATCTCGAAAGGCGCTGCAGCCTGCCAGTCTGAGTGGGCAGTTTTAGAGCCTGCCCAGCCACTGAAAACCTGGCTGCGGTAAAACTGCTGGATATTACTGGTTCCCTGGATTACACCGTCCTGGCTGAGTTGATCGGCAATGGTAATAATCCCCGCCTGGATTTTGATACTTTTACTCAGGCTAGTGTGGGTATCCGCTGTTGGCAATTTGCAGTCGCTGGCTGAAGTCTGCCCGAGCAACCCGTCTTTGGCCGGGTAGAGGGTAATTTCGCAACCGGGCAGGAAAGCTGTTCGCCCGGAGGCGATAGTAACCAGGGCCGCAGATGGTTCACCTTTATGCGGTGCGAAACGAAATTTAATTTCATCGGTATCGGTGCCCCTGAAAGAGAGGATTTGCTGGCGGATGGAACTGTTGCCGCCCAGGTTACTAACCTCTTTTTGCCTGGTCAGCATCCAGACCTCTGAATCGCTGGCCTTTAGCAGGCTGACATCCAGCAGGCGCAGGGGTTGTTGCGGATCGAGCCACTGCTGGGCAAAGTTGCTGTAATGTCCAGGCAGGTGTTGCTGCAGCTGCTGCAGGACTTCTGTGCTGCTAAGTGCAGTTGACTTACCAGGAGTTTTTTCCTGCGCAGCACAGGCGCTTAGCAGACTGAGAGCCAGTAGCAGGTATAAACGGATAACTGTTCTCATTCAGCAGCAGGCAGCAGGGGCTGTGGATCGACACGCTGATCCAGCCAGTTCATTCGCCAGTCCAGGTGTGGCCCACTGGCGCGACCGGTAGCGCCGACTTTGCCAATATTCTCACCCTGCTCAACTCGCTGTCCTACTTCAACTTCAACCTTGCTCATATGCAGGAAGGTGGAAGAAAAACCCTGGCCATGGTCAAGGATTATAGTGCCGCCTGAATAGTAGAGGTCATCCGCCGCCAGGGTGATAATACCAGCGGCAGGTGCAACTATTCCGGTGCCTGTATCTGCAGCAATGTCGAGGCCGTAATGCGGGCGTTTGGGTACGCCGTTGAGAATTCGCTGGGAGCCGTAAAAACCGCTTAAACGGCCTTTTACAGGCCAGATAAAGCCGTCAAGGTAATCCAGGCGCTGGGCGTCCCTGCGGGTCCTCGCAGTGGCTACCTGGGCGCCCTCGCGTTTTATCCGTGCGAGGACTTCAGGTTTTTGCGGGCTGACTTTGGATGGCGGCAGGCCGTCAACTTTTTCCAGTTTGTATTCACGCGGGGAAAGTTCGATAAGTTTGTTGCTGTTGCCGTCGGGAGTGATTTCTTTAAGGGTATGTGTGCCTTTGGCATCACGCCCAAAGCCGATGATAAAATGACCATCTGCCGAAATGGGTACAGGCTTGCCATCAAGGAGTATATCGCTGCCTGGCGTGGCTTTACCAAAGAGTGCCGCTCCCGGTTGGGCTTTACCCTGTAATGAAATACCAGCTGTAGCAGCTGCTGATAAAAATAGTGACAGGGTAAGCAAAAGTAGTTGACGCATACCGGCCTGTGTCATGACACTACAGAACTACGGTTAATTGCTGGCCGGGACGTATTATGGATTTACTGCTGAGGTTGTTCCAGCGTTTCAGGTCATCCACTTTTACTTTGTGTTTTTTAGCGATCTTCCAGAGTGAGTCACCACGGCGGACGGTGTATTCAATCTTGCCGCTTTTGCTGCTGTTGTAACTACTGCCGCCAGCGCCTGATTTGAAGATTTTCAGGTTCTTGCCGGCGCGGATTTTACCGGGGTCTGAGATGCCGTTCCAGCGTTGGAGGTCACTCACCCGAACATGGTATTTACGCGCGATGGTAGAGAGTGATTCGCCGCTGCGGATGCGGTGGTTGATGCGGGTTGGTGCAACCAGGCGGTTCTGCATTTTTTGCAGTTCAACCGCGGCTGCTGCATACAATGGATCGATGCGGTCTGTGCCTTCCCTTGGCAGTTGCAGGCGCTGGTTGATGTGAATGACATCTGATGACAGGTTATTAGTGGCCCTAATGACTTCAACCGGCACATTATGCCTATTGGCTAATTTGCCAAGGGTGTCGCCTGATTCAACTGAAACATAATCCCAGCGCATCAGTGCATCCGGCTCTAAATCTGCCAGGCGGACAGTCATGTTTTCAGCATTTTCACGTGGCAGCACAATCCGGTTGGGACCATTCGGGGCGGTTGCCCAGCGGCTGTAACCGGGGTTCAGTGCATACAGTTCAGTGATCGGCATATCGGCCAGTTGTGCAGCCAAAACCAGGTCGGTCTGGGTGCCGGTATCAATCACGACTACCCGCGGTGTATTTGGAATATTTGGCAGGCTAAAGCCATATTGTTCCGGGTTTTCAAATAAACAACGCAACCCCAGCATTTTGGGCACATAACCACGGGTTTCTTTGGGTAGCTTCAGGTGCCAGAAATCGGCAGGCTTATTAGCTGCCTTTTGCTTCTTTACCTGCCGGCCTACACGCCCTTCGCCAGAGTTGTAACTAGCCAGGGCCAGCAACCAGTCATCGTCGAAGCGGTCACCCAGGTCGCGTAAGTAATCCAGCGCCGCCTGTGTTGCAGCATACATATCGCGGCGACCGTCATACCACCAGTTCTGCTGCAGGCCGTAGTTTTTGCCGGTTGAAGAAATAAATTGCCAGGCACCGGCTGCATTCATATGTGAGTAGGCGAAGGGATCAAAAGCACTTTCAACGATCGGCAGGTAGGCAAATTCACCGGGGAGATTACGTTTTTCGATTTCCTCGGCGATGTAGAACATCCATGGTTCAGCTCGATTTAGGACACGTGCCATGTAGTCGGGGTGATCGGCATACCACAGGGCCCATTTCTGCGAGGTTTTATCGACTGCGCAGGAGGGTAGTTTGTAGTTGTCTTCCAGTCGTTCCCATATATCGGCATAAGCAGGCTTGACAGGTAACTGTGGTTCAACTTCAGCCTCAACCACGGCCTCATTGGTATTGTCCTGGGGTATTGCAGGTTTAATGGTGACGGGGGCTGGAACCTGGGTCAGGGAATCATCTTTGGTCTGCACAGCACAGGCAGACAAGAATAAAAGCAGGGTAATAAGCAGCGGGGCAAGCAGGGGTTTCGGATGCACAGGTTTCGCCTAATTATTATATTGACCCCATTATCCAGTTGAGGGGGCTGAGGTCAAGTCACTTGCATAGAATAATCGTATTAGAATCAACTGATATGCGTTGTAAACTTCATCAAATCTGTAGGGTGGGCATTTATGCCCACGCCTTAGCGCTAAAGAAATGCGCGTGGGCATAAATGCCCACCCTACCAAACGCTAAAACTCATCTTTCCACCGCCGCAAAGTTGCAAAAACATCAATCCGGCTTTGCGCTGAGGGATCGATTTGCCGGGCAGCGGTAATCACATCAGGCTGGTCACAACGCAGGAAAGGATTGGTTTGTATTTCTCTGGCCAAAGGTACTGGCAGCGTGGGCTGGTCCAGGTTTCGCAACTCAGCCACTTCCTTGCAGCGCTGCTGTACTGCTTGATTGCCGGGCTCCACCGCCTGCGCAAAGCGACCATTGGCGGCAGTGTATTCATGGGTACAGTAAATCGCGGTTGTATCCGGCAGGGCGGCCAGCTT
>JADFVZ010000041.1 GCA_015222805.1 Pseudomonadota bacterium | reverse complement strand
GGTTCCCGCTGTTAGCTACACCCGCGAAGAAAGCTCAAAAATGCCAGATCGCAATAGCATCAAGAATACAACTTCTTCTCGCAGTATTTCACCCGTCAGCGGTACTTTTCGTATAGTCAATGGTTCGGTAATTGATCCTGAACTAAGCGAGTACGGCACCAGGGCTTCACAGGAGGCAGCGAAATGAACACTCTAAACAAAATAATTGCCGGCGGCTCCCTGATATTAATATCCATGAGCATTCAAGCAGACTTTGTCATTAATGATGACCTGATAGTGGATGGAAGCGCTTGTATCGGCTTTGACTGTGTCAATGGCGAAAGCTTCGGCTTTGATACCATACGTGTGAAAGAAAACAACCTGAGGATCAAATTTGATGATACCAGTGCAGCTGCGAGCTTCCCAAGAAACGACTGGCAGCTTACTGCGAATGATAGCGCCAACGGAGGCCAAAGTAAGTTCTCAATTGATGATATAAGCGGCGGCAGGACACCCTTTACGGTTGAAGCCAATGCACCAAGCCACAGTCTCTATGTGGATGACGGTGGAAGGCTGGGGCTGGGAACATCAATACCTTCCGTTGATGTACATGTTGTCGCTGGCGACACACCAACCATGCGGCTTGAACAAAATGGATCTTCTGGTTTTGCCCCGCAAACCTGGGATGTCGCCGGTAATGAAACGAATTTCTTTGTCCGTGATGTGACTAATGGCAGCACGTTACCATTTCGCATTCGACCCGGCGCGCCTAGCAGTTCGATATATATTGATGTCGATGGTGATGTCGGTATCGGCGATGCATCGCCGGATGCTTCGTTCAATGTAGTAAGATCCAGCGGTACTGCACAAATCCTGGTCCAGGAAGAAAACGGCACATCCGCAGCCCGTGATCTTCTCGTACTTGAAAACAATGGCAACCCCGAAATTCGGCTAACCAATACAGGCAACAGCAACTCCTGGGTAATGAGCGCCGGATTGAGGTATGTCATTAAAAACAATGCTGGTGCCTGGGTATCCAGAATAGAATCAAATGGGGATATGGAAATCACCGGATCACTGACCACCACAGGCAGCACCTGCGGCGGTGGCGGCTGCGACCTGCTTTTCCATCCGGATACCCACATTGAATCCATCGAAGACCATGCAGAATCGATGTGGGCAAACAGTTATTTGCCGGCTGTTGGACCCACCGTTGAGAATGAGCCGTTTAACCTAAGCGAAAAAACCGGCAGTATGCTAAATGAACTTGAAAAAGCCCATGTTTATATTGAGCAACTGCATATCCGCCTGGCTGAAGTGGAAACACTTGCTGTTGAAAATGAAAAAATTAGGACTGATAATTCAGCTCTTAAAGAGTCTCACCGGCAATTACTATCTGCCTTCCATGCACAGCAGGAGAAACTGGAAAAAGTTGACCAGCTGGAGCAGTTAGTAAATCAATTAATTCAGTCTCAGGAAGGGGTGAGTGTTTATACTTCACTAAAGTAAAATATAAATTATTTAATTCCAGGCCACATATGAATAAATAACTATATATAAGCACCCTTATTTTTGAAGACAGGCTCCGGCATTTACTGGAGTCTGTCTTTAGATTTTTGTTGAGGTATACCAATAGGTAATTTTATTCTTTAATAGTCTTAGCCAGATCAAATCTCACACTTCAACCCATCATATCAATAATTATATTTGCCGCATTTAAGGGCCCGTTGACTTCATTTAGACCCTCAGATATAGCCCTGCTTTTACTTTGAATGTCCGGCAAAATATTCTTTAATCTGGTCATATTAGACTCAACTCCATCATTTAAAATCAGCCCGCAGCCATAGTTCTGAAGAACCCTACCGAGTAATTCCTGATTTATATGGTTTGGCCACACACCAGTTGGGCAGCCATTTATCACGGCTTGATAAGTACTGCCAGCCCCACCATGTGTAACTACAAAACGTGACCGTGAGAGTAATTTTGAAACGGGGAGGAAAGGGTAAACAATGTGCTCCTTCGAGCCTTTTTGTTCATTATGATGACCTTGTTCCTTTCCTACCCAAATAATTGTTTTTGCATTTACTGCCCCAGCAATTTCTTCTGCTCTTCTTCTGGAAAACGGTCTGCTTCCAGTAGATCCAAATGAAATAAACAACAGGTCTACTAATTCTTCTAATTCCTCTGGTAAATTAAACTCTGGCTCCCAGGCACAGGGCCCCACTGCGTGATAATTTTCGGGCAACCTACTAACCGTTGAGTTGATTAATCCAGGCGGGTCACATAAAAGCACCGCATCTTTTGAGTAAAGGCTCTTGATATCCTGAATTGGCATCAAACCTCTTTGCTGTCGGCTTTTATTAATAGTAATTTCCGACTTTGAGAAAAACTGATTCTGACGGGTTTTATACTGACAGACATTTGTGAGGAAAAAATTAGTCAGATAAACAAGTGGTATCTTGGGGAACCTGATATTTACTAACCAGGGGATTGGTGTCATATCGAGGCAAATCAAACCCGGGTTGAGTTGTGATACCAGTCCTTCCAGCTTATCTGCAAACCGTTTCCCACCATAATCTTCTGTTGATAATTTATAGTACGGGAAAAAATCAGGGATAATTATTTTAGCCCCATCCAGCCTGATACATATAAATATTATTTCATTCGAGGTGCTTTTAGCAAGCGCCCTGGCAACTTCAAAACTACGGCCCACATGCCCCAATGCCGGGCCAACAATGAATAGTATTTTATTCAATTTTAGTCAACGAAGTCTCAATGGAAGCAAGATTATCAACTTCCTGATAGCCAAGGGTTTCTGCAATTTCACGACACACTGACCAGACCTTATCCACCCGAGAATCAGGCGGGCTCCACGCTCGCTGTCGTGTCGTATCAATTTGTACATCCACAAGTTGCGGGTAATCCTGTATTCCAAGAAACTTAGCCAGAGCCACTAACGCCTTATTTGGAGCCATGCATATATCTTCATATCGAATCTCAAGATAACGCCCTGGCCCCAACTCCTCACGACCAAAATCTGCCACCATACCTACTTGATAGTACCAGCTTGCCGCGTTTCGAATATACTCTGGGTCGCTTCCTATGTCCTCTCCACTCCAGCCTAATTTGTTATAGGCAGCTTCAAGTACACTTTTGCCCATCGGGTTATCCGGCCGGGAAGTCATGTGTGTCCTCCGCAATGAAATATCTACCGGGTGTCGGACTAAATGAACCAGCTTGAACTGGGGAAAAGCTTCTGAAATTTCGGGTAGGCACATCATTGTTTCAGGTAATTTCCAACCCCACTGCTGGTGTCCATTCCAACCACCAGTCGTCAGGCTATCTGCTGCAGTCTCACGTAATGCATGCTGCCAATGCCCCATGGTAATCGGCTTTTGTCCCTTCCCACGGTTTCTTTCGATAGCAATTCTGTATAACAAATTCACCCAATCTAACGAATCTTCAGTCCCCCCTGTGTTTGCCCCGAGAAATACGTTTAATGCCTGTAATAAAATTGAGAGCAAACGGGTGCCGCTACCCCCGCGACCCGTTGCAACAATTGGTTGGTGTTTTAAATTTGAATTTATACCGCCCCACAAATTCTTATGTTGAACAAACTTTTGATTGCGCAAATAATTTAACTCTTGCATCAAAGGGCCGGCGATTTTCCATACATCATTTTCTTGACTAGTTGATAAATAATGTTTCCATTGCCCAATGGAGTTTGTATTAACTTTTCCCCGCCTGTATGTCAGCCCAGGTCCCCATCCTGCCATTACCCTTGAATGATCGGAAACACCAGCCTCATCAGACAAGTGAATATGTGATAAAAATCTTTGATACCAAAACGCAGGGTCACACACAAGGCCCTCATAGCTAGCTTCAATTTTATTGATCTCAGGCCGGTTAAAGGTATCTCTTAATAGAGTTTTAATTCTGGCGATATAGGCTCGAGCCTGATGTGCAGCTAAGTCCTGGCTCTCGAGTAATGCTATTTCTTCTGCAAAGCGATACCGGAGTGTTGATTCAGTTCGAATTTTTTCCAACTGGCGATCAACCATAGGTATCCAGTCGAGTTTCGCCATAGAAACAACAACATCACGTATATCCCGGTAGGTAAAAATACAGTATTGCCCTGGAAAGTATTCTGCAATTTTTTCCGCTTGGTACGTCAGGTTTGGCGCTTTTAATATGAGGTGGGTGACTTGTTCTGTGAGTACTCCTTCCTGGCTGCACTTTGAATTTGGCTGCTTATAGTTTTTTCGGGCACTTCGACAGCACTGTTTAAATAACAAATTTGTTTCAAAACTACTCATACCATTAAAGACGGCATCCACCCAGGGATACAATCCATTGGGTTCATCAAGCAAATAAGCTTTCGGGTGAGCCCCAAGCATATTTCCCAATAATGTGGTACCAGTGCGTTGACAGCCAACAATAAAAACGATGCTAAGTTTATTTATCATATTTATTTATTAAAACTCAAGCTGGCAAAAGGTTAAAGAAGGATCATAGCCAAATGACGGAAAAACAATAATGCTATTAAAAATCATATTCAAAAAGCTCTATATCTTTAGAGTAAATTTTCCTTACTGCTTTTATTGATTCTTCACTATAGTATTTTTTATAGGATTGATGGTGACTTTTATTAATATGCGTTAAATCTCGAGCAGGATATCCGATTTCATTCAAAACACCGGAAACCGACTGTTGAAGATCTTCAAACCTGGCCAGATAATCAACAATCAACTTATTATTATCCGATATCCATAAGTGTTGTGGCCTAAAGTGAATCTGGTTTAGTATTTCATCATCATTGAACGCATGCTCTACAAATTCATTGAAATCTTTGTGCTTATTTACAAACCTGTCCGCATCTATTTTATCTTCAGGCTTAATCCCCCCACACTTGAGAAAAAAATACCCGCTTACCAAGCGATCCCATGGGTTTCTAACAACAGCAAAACTAATAACACCTGGATTTTGCCGCCGATACTCAACCAGGGAAAGGTACTTTGAGTCTCTTAAGTTGTGTAAAATTATGGCAATATTAAATTCATTGCATAATTGTCTGATGCTGGCGCCACCCGTTTTTGGGATATGCATAAAAGCTGCTTTTTTGCTCATTTCTCAACCTGATCCTGAATCTTCGTTGATTGTACCAACGAAGCACTGACAGTTGATAGTGCTATACTCCCACCGCAAATTAAATTGATGAAATTGTATTGAGGAATAATATATTTCAAACGAAATTTACATGCACAATACCCGCCTTTTCCCAAAGAATAGAGGTGCAGACGCCTACCGCCTAAGCGGTGTTGCTTCACGGTGTGACTGGGCAATTTTAACCGATCAAAAAAATAACAAGACCTCACTAAGAGGAAACTTCACTGAACAACCCCAAACAGTTTTTCTATCCCTCAGGTCAATATTTCACGCCATCCCATTTTTCTTTGAAGAAATCCTGCCTAAAATTAATAATCGATTTGTTTTAATTTCAGGGTCTGAAGACATAACGCTCCCAAATCAGATTGATTCAAGGTGGAGAGTCTTTAGTACAGAAGAAAAAAAAATAATTAATACGATTCTAGACGACCCGCGATTAATTCACTGGTTTGTTGAAAACCTGGATGAGCGCAATCCTAATATGTCACCACTACCTGTAGGTTATGTACTGGCAGATGGGCAATCTAATTTAACGAAACTGGAAGCACCGGAAACACCAATCAAAGACAGACCTTTGAAAGTGCTGTGTGCCCACCGTGTCAGGGATGGCAAACAATGGGTGATGCGGCGCAAACTCACTGAATTATGCAAGAACAAATTTCAGCCATTTACAACCATTCTCACCAACGAAGTCTCCGAATCAGCTTTTCAGAACCTGGTCCAGGAGCATCCTTTTGTCATATGTGCCCAGGGTGGGGGCCTTGATCCCTCACCCAAAGCCTGGCTCACTCTCGCCAATGGTTCCATTCCAATAATAAAATCATCCCCCCTTGATGATGCTTATTCCCAGCTTCCCGTTGCTTTTGTTGATGAATGGAATGAAGAGTGCCTCAGCCTGGATAAAATGCATGAGTGGATTGAGGATCTCGCGCCGTACTTTGAGGATGATGATCTTAGAATTCAGACACTTCACAGATTATCCCTGGATTACTGGTGGAATAGAATTGTTGATATGACAATTTCACCCTTGACTGATGCTTATTAACTTAGCTTTCTGAGCGTTCTTATTAACGGTAAAGCTACTCGCCATTTTAATGGCACTGAACCCCAATTTCGAGAAACCACCTCAATTGATTCCCGGTAATGCAATTCCGTGAAGTTAGCGGTTTTTGTGTCTTTATGCATCCTGGAGGCTGCGACAAAACCCTTACCATAAGCTGGCTTTCCAAGAGCTTTAAACAGCCGCCACCAAAGATCGTAGTCAAAGGCCATTTGCATTGTCTCATCGAGTCCTCCTGCGGCTTCCCATGCGGAACGAGTTATCAGGGTTGCCGGCTGGGCAATAAAACAAAAATTTGCAAACAACCACGGAGTGAACCCCCGGGTAAGGTAGGGAATTAGTTTGTTGCCGGCACCTGATACCGTCCAGCAGCGTGCATAAACAAACGGGCTTTCAGGATGCTGTTTAAGCGCCTGGAGCAGGTTCTTGAGGCCATTTTTATAATAAAAATCATCAGAATTTAGCCAGCAAACATAAGGTGCTGTCCCCTGGGCAATCCCTTCATTAATAGCAGCGGCCTGCCCGTTGTCCTGCTGGCTTCTCCAGCCTGCCAACTGAGGTTCCCAACGTTTGATTATTTCCAGTGAATTATCCGTTGAGCCAGCATCCAGAACAAAGACTTCAACTGGCAGGTTTTGTTGAAAAATCGACTCCAGGGCAGCATTAAGATAGCGCCCCTGATTGAGGGAGGGTACTGCGATTGTGATGAGGGGGTTTACCAATGGAATGACCTGCCCAATTTCAACTGGCTTGATAAGCTGTATTGTAATTGGCTAATCAGCAGGAATCTACAAGCAGCGCTCACCTTCAAGATTACATTTCGGTTCTTTTTAGCATTATGGTCCCGATTACTTCTTAGCAAGACTGGAATATTTATCAAAAAGTCTTTTTGCGTAAGGAAATAACGGATTGTTTTGAATCCTTTTTGAGTATTTTTTTTTCAACTGTGATTTCTGAGGGTTTGGGAGCGACGCGTTTGCACCTTCACGATGATAAAGCAGGTCGGCTTTTTTAAGCCTTATACGAATTTTACTGTCTTCCTCTGCAGAAAACTGCCTGCTGCAAAACTTACTGTTGAAGCGTTGATTAATACTTTGCACACAAATATCAGGTCTTTTAATTACATCATCAAAACATAAAATGAGGAAGTCTTGCTGGTGCTTCCAAAGTGTATTGTAAAAATGAATATAGCCGACCAGCGCAACCGTTGTATTAAGCAAACCATCCCAAACCAATACTGATGAGACAGCATCCTCCGGCTTTCGTATCAGGACCACTGTCGGTATTTTACGTTTCAATGCATATTTAATATTGCCGGCAAGATGTGAGTGGTGTGATGCAATTAAGCCCTGTCCCCGGTTCCATCCCAGGAATGCAGAGACAATATATGTATTTCCTGAGCGGGGATATCCATCAATACAGATATCGGTTTTCGCTGTCGTTAGCTTGGGAAATCGCTGCTTGAACAACCTGAACCCGGGCAGGAACAGCCGGTAGTTGCCAATAACAGACCCCAGAAACAACGCATTCTTTTTTATTTTAGCCAGCACTACCGCATTGTAATTGGGAAACGCAGAGGATTCCATTAGCACTTGCATTCCTTTCTGATCCCGTCAGAATATGCACATGAGCTCAAAACCCAGCCAGCAGACAAATAGCCCGGGACAAACCATTTCCAGCTGGTGGCGGCTAATGCGCTTTGACCGCCCTATCGGTATCCTGCTCCTGCTTTGGCCAACCTTATGGGCGCTATGGATTGCCGGAGATGGGCAGCCGAGCCTGAAAAACCTGGTGATATTTGTTTTGGGCGTTACCTTGACCCGTGCCGGTGGCTGCATTATTAATGATTATGCCGATCGGGATTTTGATGCACATGTTGAGCGCACCCGATCCCGGCCGCTGGCAACTGGCGAAATTAAACCCCGCCAAGCGTTGATCGGTTTTATAATAATTATGCTGCTGGCATTTGGGCTGGTTTTATTAACCAACCTGCTGACGATTAAATTAGCCTTTGTTGCGCTTGCGCTGGCTGTCAGTTATCCCTTTTTTAAACGCTTTACCCATTTGCCCCAGCTTGTTCTTGGCCTGGCCTTCTCCTGGGGCATGATTATGGCCTTTGCGGCTGAGCAGAATCAGGTACCGACCGTAGCCTGGTGGCTGCTGGCAGCAAACCTGGTGTGGACGGTTTATTACGATACCTTGTATGCGATGGTGGACCGGCAAGATGACTTGAAAATCGGGGTTAAGTCGACGGCAATTTTATTCGGCCGCTATGATTTACTAATTTTGAGTCTGCTGTTGCTGGCATTTTTGTGGTTGCTGATATCGGTAGGCTGGCTAATTGGGGGCGGATGGATTTATTACACCAGCCTGGTGGTTGCGGGGGGATTGATGCTCAGGCAACTGATTCGGAGCAGTAGTCGCAAGCCTGCGGATTGTTTTTGGGCTTTTTTAAATAATAATTATGTGGGGCTGGTGGTGTTTTTGGGGATTGTGGGGAGTTATTTATTGCACGGATAATGGGCTTTGATAGCAGTATTGTAAAGTCAAATGATTTTGGCTTACGGTGCGTTCGCTCCGCTTAACGCAGCCTGCTGCAGCCCTGATTTTAGAGCTCTGCCATTTCAAAATCTTCCTTGCCTACACCACAATCAGGGCAAACCCACCATACGGGAACATCTTCCCAGCGGGTGCCGGGAGCGAGGCCTTCATCGGCGTCACCTTTTGCTTCATTGTATACCCAGCCGCAAACGATGCAGACCCAGATTTTATAATCTTTGTTATTTGTTTCTTCAGTCACTTTGATTTCCAGTTAATCCTGTATGGCCCGTATTCTGCGGGAAAATGCAGTATTTTGTTGTCCTAATTTAATATCGGGACAAAATGATAAAACACAAGCCATGGACCACTAATGCATGTTTCTGCCCAAGACCAGTCCGAAAGCGTTAAAATGCCCGCAGTTTTCAGGAAGTTATTAAGGATTCAGCAAGATGCATAGTGACGAATTATTTGCCCGCGCAAAGCGCCACATTCCGGGTGGTGTCAACTCACCTGTCCGCGCCTTTAATGGCGTTGGCGGTACCCCAATATTTTTTGAACGCGCTAAAGGGGCTCACCTTTACGATGTAGATGGCAAAGCCTATATCGATTATGTAGGCTCCTGGGGGCCGATGATTGCCGGGCATTCACATCCTGATATTCTTGCCGCCGTACAAGCCGCCGCCACAAACGGGCTCAGCTTTGGTGCGCCGGCACCTGCAGAAGTCAGCATGGCGGAAAAAATCTGTGAACTGATTCCGGCGATGGATATGGTGCGTATGGTGAATTCCGGTACCGAAGCCACCATGAGCGCGCTTCGGCTTGCACGGGCAGCTACCAAGCGTGACCGTTTTATCAAGTTTGAAGGTTGTTATCACGGCCATGCCGACAGCTTCCTGGTCAAGGCTGGCTCAGGAGCACTAACCCTCGGCGTGCCAACCTCTCCCGGTGTACCCAAAGTCCTCGCAGACCTGACTGTAACCCTGCCGTATAACGATGAGCAGGCCATTCGTGATTTCATGGCAGCTGAAGGCGACACCATTGCCGCCATAATTGTCGAGCCTGTAGCCGGCAATATGAATTGTATTCCACCACAGCCAGGTTACCTTGAGGCTTTAAGGGAAGTTTGTGATACCCACGAAAGCCTGCTAATTTTTGATGAAGTGATGACCGGCTTCCGGGTCGCCCTGGGGGGTGCACAAGCGCGCTTTAATATCACCCCGGACCTGAGCACCTTTGGCAAAGTTATTGGCGCAGGCATGCCGGTGGGGGCCTTTGGAGGCAAACATAAATATATGCAGATGATCGCCCCTTCGGGCCCGGTTTACCAGGCGGGCACCCTTTCAGGTAATCCCGTAGCCATGGCCGCGGGCCTGGCGAACCTGGAGATCATCACTCAACCCGGCTTTTATGCCCAGCTTGAAGATAAAACCACCCGTTTGCTGAATGGCCTTAAAGCCGTGGCGAATGAAGCCGGGATCCCCCTGGCCACCACCCAGGTAGGCGGTATGTTCGGCCTATTTTTCACCGAACTGGCTGAAGTCACCAATTTTGACCAGGCTACCAGTTGCGATATCGAACGCTTTAAGCATTTTTTCCACGGCATGCTGGAGCGCGGGGTTTACCTGGCGCCGTCTGCCTATGAGGCCGGGTTTATGTCCCAGGC
>JADFVZ010000040.1 GCA_015222805.1 Pseudomonadota bacterium | reverse complement strand
CGAACCCGGTTTTCCGGCCGCCAGGCCTGCTCGCCTTTAGCTAGCATAGCTGCCTGTCTTTGCTCCAGTTCATCAGCTGATACATTTAAATGGATCACCCGGTTGGGAATATCAATTTCAATTTGATCACCCTGTTCAACCAATGCAATCACACCACCGGAAGCGGCTTCTGGAGACACGTGGCCAATCGACAAGCCAGAGGTACCTCCTGAAAAACGACCATCGGTAATCAGGGCACACTGTGTACCTAATCCCATGCTCTTTAAATAGGTGGTGGGGTACAGCATTTCCTGCATGCCGGGACCGCCTTTTGGTCCTTCATAACGAATAACAACCACATCACCTGCGTTGACTTTGCCGGCAAGGATGCCTTCTACCGCTGATTCCTGGCTTTCGAACACATTAGCAACACCGGTAAAGACCAGATTTTCCTCAGTGACCCCCGCTGTTTTAACAATACAGCCGTTTTCAGCGAGGTTACCGCTTAGAATCGCCAGCCCGCCGTCCCGGGAGTAAGCATATTCACTGCTGCGGATACAGCCCTGCTGCCGATCGACATCCAGGCTGTCGTAACGGCAGTCCTGGCTAAAGGCCTCGGTGGTACGAATTCCCGCAGGGCCTGCACGGTAAAAATCCAGAATGGTTTTATCCTCAGTGAGGGTCACATCGTATTGGTCAATTTGATCAGCCAGGCTAATACCCAATATAGTTTGCATATCCGCGTTTAATAAATCGGCACGTTTCAACTCCCCCAGTATTCCCATCACCCCGCCGGCCCGGTGGACATCTTCCATATGGTAGAAGGGAGTCGAGGGTGCGACCTTGCACAAGTTTGGCACCTTGCGTGAAAGTCGGTCTATATCGGCCATGGTGAAATCTACTTCGGCCTCCTGCGCAGCTGCCAGCAAATGTAATACGGTATTGGTCGAACCACCCATGGCGATATCCAGTGACATCACATTTTCAAAAGCGGCTTTGGTGGCAATACTGCGTGGCAGAACTTTTAAATCATCATTTTTATAGTAACGACCTGCCAGTTCTACAATTTGTTCTCCCGCACGCATAAACAACTGTTTTCGATCTGCATGGGTTGCCAGCATCGAGCCATTCCCAGGCAGCGCCAGTCCGAGGGCCTCAACCAGGCAATTCATCGAATTGGCAGTAAACATACCGGAACAGGAACCACAGGTGGGACAGGCTGAACGTTCAATCTGATCACTGAGTTCATCACTGACTTCAGGGTCGGCGCCTGTGATCATGGCATCGACCAGGTCCAGTTTGGTCAACTCACCCGCAAGCCGGGTCTTGCCAGCTTCCATCGGACCGCCGGAGATAAAAATTACCGGAATATTCAGGCGCAGGGATGCCATCAGCATTCCCGGAGTGATTTTGTCGCAATTGGAAATACACACCATGGCATCAGCACAATGGGCATTGACCATGTATTCAACCGAGTCTGCGATCAATTCCCGGGAAGGCAGGCTGTAGAGCATCCCGCCATGCCCCATGGCAATGCCATCATCAACCGCGATGGTATTGAATTCTTTGGCCACCCCACCAGAGTCTTCAATTGAACGGGCAACCAGTTGCCCCAGGTCTTTTAAGTGCACATGTCCGGGGACGAACTGAGTGAATGAGTTGACCACGGCAATAATCGGCTTGCCAAAATCTTCATCCGTCATTCCGGTTGCCCGCCATAAAGCACGGGCACCCGCCATATTACGGCCTTGCGTTGTTGTCGCTGAACGTAATTTAGGCATCTTATTCGACCTGATCCAGCCAGCCCCACTTATCTTCGGTCGTACCATCAAACAACCCAAAAAAGGCTTTCTGGATTTCAGTTGTTACCGGACCGCGGGGTCCTTTACCAATCTCTATGCCGTCGACACTGTGTACCGGTACTACTTCGGTAGCGGTTCCGGTCATGAAAAACTCATCAGCCAGGTATAAAGCTTCACGATTGATGGTTTCTTCACAGACTTCATAACCCATGTCCCGGGCTAAAACCACCACAGCATCACGGGTCAGGCCGGAAAGTATCGATGCCGCCCCCGGAGGTGTATATATGACGCCTTTATTCACCAGGAAGACATTCTGACCGGCGCCTTCACTGACATGGTTGTCGATATCAAGGGCAATACCTTCCGCGTAGCCGTGACGATGGGCTTCCATTGAAATCAACTGCGATGACAGGTAGTTTCCTGCCGCTTTGGCACTGGTCGGCATGGTGTTGGGTGCCAGTCGGTTCCAGGATGACACACCGACATCGACACCCTGCTCGAAGGCCTCTGCACCCAGGTATGCTTCCCATTTAAAAGCTGCAATCATGGTGTCTGCAAGAATACCTGTAGGCGGCCGTAAACCCATGCCAATATCGCCCAGGAATGACAGTGGCCGGAGGTAAGCACTTTTAAGCTTATTTTTAATCAGGGTGTCTTTACAGGCCTGGATAATTTCATCCTCTGTATAGGGAATATTCATCCGATAAATTTTGGCCGAATTAAACATCCGCTCTATATGTTCGCGCAGGCGAAATACACAGGTACCTCTATGCGTATCATATGCACGAATCCCTTCAAAAACTGATGAACCGTAATGCAAAGCATGGGACATGACATGAATTGTCGCGTCCTTCCAGGGAATAAGTTCACCGTTGAACCAAATATAATCTGCGCCTACCTGTGCCATTGAAGTTTTTCCTGATAAAAAGTTTGGTTATTAATCATTCTATTATGAGTTTGAAATTGAAATATCGACAACATCAACTAACTTGAGCAGTTGCCGGCTTAGATTTTCGATCGGATTTCTGCTGTCCACTGACATGATAATTTCCAGGTCTTTATCACTCAGCTTTTGCATATTCAGTTTATTGATTGAAAAGCCGCGATATCGGGTTACCTGCATCAGCCTTTCCATTACGGTGGGCTGGTTATTGGCTTTTATTATTAGTGTTGAATGATTCATGAACTGGCCTCAATCATTTCATGATTCGCGGTATCCGGGGGTACCAACGGCCACACGTTGTGATATTCATCAATACTGATCTGCAACAAATAAGGCCCCTGATGGCTCATCATTTCAGTCAAAGCAGCCTCCACCTCTGACTTTTTAGTGATACGCTGTGATTTAATCTCGAAAGCTGCTGCAAGGGCAACAAAATCTGGGTTATCAGATAGATCAATTTCGGAATAACGTTCACTGAAAAACAGCTCCTGCCACTGGCGTACCATACCCAACCGGCTATTATCAATCAACACAATTTTAACCGGTATCTGGTAACGTTTCAGGGTTGCCAGTTCCTGGATGTTCATCATGATAGAACCATCACCGGTAACCGTAATGACGAGGGCATCCGGACGACTGATTTGCGCACCGATGGCCGCTGGCAAACCAAAGCCCATGGTGCCGATCGCGCCGCTACTGAGGAAGTTTTCCGGCCGGGAAAAAACCATATGCTGGGTTGCCCACATCTGGTGCTGGCCCACATCCGTGGTTAAAATAGCAGTCTTGGGGGTAACATCACTTAATGCCTTGAGTACCGCCGGAGCATAAATGTCTTCCCCGGGGTAATTGTAATCGTAGGCATAGTCTAACTTCATGCTGGTGCAATGCTTGCGCCAGGCAACGATCTTCAGGTCCGTCATTAATTCCGGCAGCATGGTTTTAAGATCACCGATCAAAGCCGCATCTGCACAACGCCGCTTATTGATTTCTGCCACATCAATATCTAAATGGATAACTTTCGCATGCGGTGCAAATTCTGCCAATTTACCGGTCACCCTGTCATCAAAACGCGCACCAACCGCCACCAGCAGGTCACATTCCTGAACGGCGAGATTGGCTGCTTTTAGTCCATGCATACCCAGCATGCCGAGAAAACAATCACACTCGGGATCAACAGCGCCAAGCCCTTTCAATGTACTCACAGATGGCATACCTGTGGTCTGCGCAAATGCTCTCAACTCTTCCACGGCACCTGCCATCCCCACACCACCACCAACATATAACACCGGCTTACTGGCCTCTGAAATTAGCGTTTTGGCAATAGCCATGGTAGCTTGTGAAAATTGTGGAATTGGGGTGATGGCTAATTCTGTTTTAGCAGTTAGTAGTGTGCTAGCCAGCTGAATGTCTTTAGGAATATCAACCAATACCGGCCCCTGCCTGCCGGAACCGGCGATGGCAAAAGCCTGCTCAAGCACTGACTGCAAATCATCAACGCAGGTGACCTGAAAACAGTGTTTGGTTGCCGCCATTGCCAGGCTGATAATATCAACCTCCTGGAAGGAATCCGTACCCATCGCGGTGGTAGGTACCTGTCCGGTAATTGCTACCAGCGGTATAGAATCAGCGTAGGCATCGGCCAGCCCGGTAATAAGATTGGTTGCACCTGGTCCCGAAGTTGCCATGCAGACAGCCGTTTTCCTGCCGGCCCTGGCATAACCAACAGCTGCAAAAGCAACACCCTGCTCATGCCGACAGAGGTAATGCTTGATGTCGCTGTCGTATAGAGCATCGTAGATAGGCATTATCGCCCCGCCGGGATAGCCGAAAATACTGTCTACACCTTGCTGCTGCAGTACCTGCATAACTATTTGAGCACCTGTTAACTGCTGCTTATTCATAAGTTCCTTCACTTCATCAGTCTGTGAACCGCTATCTTGATCCAGCGCTGTGTTGTTCTGTACTGCATTTAACTCTAACACCGTAAACTCCAATACCCATTCATAAAAAAACCCCCGGTTCTCTCGAAGCGGGGGTTTGTTTTTGAGTTCTTTTATCTAGCCCAACAAACACCCCGGTGATGACTGAATAATCACCACAATAAGGACGCTAATTAGGACCAGACTTAAATTTTTCATAAAGTTATTACTACTATCAATCTAGATTAAATTCCTGAGATAATTTATAACATACATATTCATTAACAGGAAGGCTTTTTGTACTTATTTCCGGATATAGTCAAATACTTGACCGGAAAGCCTGGCATTGATCCACATACTAATCAAATACCACCTCTTCTGCTGTGGCTATAAATGCTGCAACTATTGGATTTACTTCATTTTTCTTCAACGCACACACACCTAGCTCAAAAGGCCGGATGTTTTCACCCTGATGTAACACCCTGACCCTTGCCTGCATTGGTGAATTGTCAATCACTACCTGTGGAGCCATGCCAACACCCAGGCCCAGGGCAACCATACTGACCAGTGCTTCATGCCCTGAAACCCGCGCATAAACCCGTGGTTGTTTAACACCCTGGCTACTCAGCCAGTGCTTCAAGCGGCTTTTTGCAGGACCGTGCTCAGGAAAAATATAGGCAAGCCCTGACCAGTCGATCTCAGCTTGCTGCAACTGGCGCCTGGTCTCGCAGTCAACGGTAGGTGCGATAATCCTCAGTGGTACCTGTTCCAGGCTTTTAAATACAATGGCGGCCGTTGGTTTATCCGGCAGTGCCGCAATTGAAACCTCCACCAGGCCTTTTTGCAACTGGGTAATAGCATCAGCGGGATCTCCAGTACTCAAAATCAACTCCACACCCGGGTTCACGGAACGGAAACGATCCAGCAACGGAGGTAAATGACTATATGCCGCCGTGACCGAACAATACAGGCGTAATTGACCGGATAGATTGGCATCTTTTTCCAGCAACGACAGCTTTAACTGCTGCCATTCCTGTATTTGCCGTGCTGCAAACTGGTTAAATATTTTACCGGCATCAGTCAGGCTGACAGAACGATTGTCGCGCTCAAGCAAACTACAGCCAAGATCCGCCTCCATGCGTTGAATCAAGCGACTTAATGTTGACGGACTCATATGATGGGCTTCAGCCGTTTTTGCAAAATGCAGACTACGGGATAATTCCACGAATAACTTCAGGGCGTTTGGGTTCAATGGTTTCACCACTTTAAGGTTATTGCGTTATTCGCAATATATAAGTGAATATATATCATTTTACGCAATATTGAAATAGCGTTATGCTCTCCTCAAAGTAAATCCAGATGAGTGAAAACCTATGAGCAACTACTTCAACACACTAAGCATGCGTCAACAACTGGCCCAGTTGGGTAAATGCCGTTTTATGCACGCAGATGAATTCACTGATGGCTGTGAAGCGATCAAAGACTGGAAAGTTGTGATTGTGGGCTGCGGCGCCCAGGGCCTTAACCAGGGCCTGAACATGCGTGACTCCGGCTTAAACATCAGTTATGCACTGCGGCCACAGGCAATTGCAGAAAAACGTCAGTCCTGGTGCAATGCCTCAGAGAATGGATTTGCTGTTGATACTTTTGAAAACCTGATTCCCGAGGCTGACCTCATACTTAACCTGACCCCGGACAAGCAACACAGTCGGGTGATCGAAGCGATCATGCCGCTGATGAAACAAGCTGCCACCCTATCCTACTCGCACGGTTTTAATATTGTAGAGGAAGGTATGCAAATCCGGCCTGATATTACCGTGATCATGGTTGCTCCGAAATGCCCGGGCACAGAAGTACGTGAAGAATATAAACGTGGCTTTGGCGTACCCACCCTGATTGCGGTACACCCGGAAAATGACCCGCAGGGAAATGGATACTCCACAGCTAAAGCTTATGCCGCTGCCACTGGTGGTCACCGTGCAGGTGTTCTTGATTCCTCGTTTATTGCGGAGGTTAAATCCGACCTTATGGGCGAGCAGACAATTCTCTGTGGAATGCTGCAAACCGGCTCCATCCTGGCACATCAAAAAATGCTCTCCGAGGGTATGGATTCCGCCTATGCAGCCAAGCTTATCCAGACCGGTTGGGAAGTAATAACCGAAGGCTTAAAACAGGGCGGCATTACCAACATGATGGATCGTCTATCCAACCCGGCAAAAATCCGCGCAGATGAACTGGCCGGTGAATTAAAAGGCATGCTGCGGTCACTTTTTGAAAAGCACATGGACGACATTATTGAAGGCGCTTTTTCCCGCACCATGATGGACGACTGGGATAATAATGATGCAAACCTGTTGAAATGGCGGGAAGAAACCAAAAACACATCTTTCGAACAGGCTCCAGAGTGTAACCAGGCCATTGATGAGCAAGAATACTATGACAAGGGCATCTTCCTTATTGCCATGGTCAAAGCTGGGGTTGAACTGGCATTTGAAACCATGTGCGCTGATGGCATTATTGAAGAGTCTGCATATTATGAATCCCTGCATGAAACCCCACTGATAGCCAACTGCGTGGCGCGCAACCGTTTATATGAAATGAACGTGATAATTTCCGATACTGCCGAATACGGCAACTACCTCTTCAGCCATGCTGCAGTGCCCCTGCTAAAGGATTATGTAGATACACTGTCACTCGTTGAGATGGGTGAAGGCTTAGCAGTTGCATCCAATAGCGTTGACAATCAAAAACTGGTTGCTGTTAACGACTCCATCCGCAGCCACCCGGTTGAAATTGTGGGCAAAAAACTGCGTGGTTATATGACCAGCATGAAGGCGATCCTGGAAACCTGAGCAAGCCTGCCCCGCCCCCCCCTGTAAAAAAAAGATAGCCTCTCGCTTACCTTGTGATTGTTGATAACACTGGATTACAGAAAAAACACTCCCCATTATCAGCTATAGTAGTAGTGCAATACCTGTTATAACTAGTAATGACGTGAGAGAGTTATACAACTTATTACAGTATAGTTGTATAAAACTATAGTCTTCTCAAGGATGATGGGGACTGCAGGGGTCAAAATTAATGTCGGAAAGAGGATCAAATAACGATTCTGTTGCTACGGCAATCGAACATTTTATTACAGAATTGCAGCGCAGGAAAGTTGTGCGTGTTGCAATTGTGTATGGTGCTTTTGCCTGGCTGGTTCTTCAGTTTTCCGACATTATTATCGATGCCTTTGCTGCACCTGACTGGGTAATGCGGGTATTACTGCTATTCCTGGTGTTGGCACTGCCGGCAACATTGATTCTTGCCTGGTTGTTCGATATTACCCCAACCGGAATTCGCCTAACATCTGACTCCCTACTGGATAATCAGGGTCTGCAACCCAGCATCCTGCTTATTTCCCGTGGCCCAGGCTATGATTCAGAGGATGCTGAATCACTCTGCTCTCAATTAAGTCATAAACTGAGCCCAATGATCAAGCGTTACGGCGGTCATATCTCCGGTATGCACGAAGGACATTGCGTGGTTCAATTCCAGGACTCGGGAACGGCTGTGAGCTGTGGCCTGGCAGTACTGCAAATGTTCTGCAACAGCTTGCGCGAGATTTCTATCAGTATAGCCACGGGTCACTATGACAGTGCCGGGATTTCGCCCCAGGCTATCAATATAGCGGAAAGCATCAACAGTCCCCTGGAGGAACATAATCAGCAGTTGATTATTTCAACTGCCATTTACGAGCGCGAATTAAGCACCAACCCTAATCCTCTGCTTAAGTATTTAGACTCCGACTCCAGGTTAGTACATGGTCATAAGCTCATCGCCTATCGGGTGAATCCAGACGCGTTGAAAAACTCGGCTATCCAATGGCGCTTAAAGGACCACTGGGAAGCCGCAGCAAACCGGTCAACTCTTTTCGGTCGGCATAAGATATTACTGGCCTCTGTGCTGGCATTAGGCGTTGCATTTTCCTGGTTGTACCTAAGCTATGAACAAACCGGCACCACCTTAGTTCGTAGCATTGCAATCATGCCTTTCCGCAACCTTGATGAAAGTACCGCAAGTAAAGCCATTTCGTTGGGCTTGCATGAAGACCTGCAGAACCGTATACGGCAACTGGAAGGCGTGAAAATCACTTCCAGCCGATCTTCCCGGGCACTGGCTACACAAGATCTTGCGGTTCCGGAACTGGGGAAGAAACTAAATGTGAATTATCTGGTTGAAGGCAGCATAAGGCAAGAGGATCAACTGTATCTCGTAACCATTAACCTCGCTGAAACTGCATCCGGCCAGGTCATCTGGTCAGATCGCTATCAGACAAGCCAAAACGATCTGTATTCGGTACAGGAAGATGTTATTAAACAACTGTCCGCAATGCTGGATATCTCGACAGCACCCAGTTTGGATACGGTTCAGCTGAGTAATGAAGATTATGGCTTATACCTGGAAGCAATTGGCTCCTTTGAACTTCCAAACGTTATTACCCATCTGCAGAAAATTGAAACTACACTCCAGGATTTGCTCAGCCGCTACCCCGATTATGCCCCTGCAGAAGCCGGACTTTGCCGAGTCCACCTGACCCGATTTGGCTCCAGTAAGTCCATCAGTGATTATCAAAAAGCAGAATCATACTGCGAATCGGCTGAGCAATCCATCGGCGATAATATCAATATCCTGCGCTCACTGGCCCAGATGAATATTGTCCGGGGCAATTGGGAAAAAGCCCAGACCTATGTAGACAAAGGGCTTGTAATTGAAACAAACAACCTGGATCTGCTACTCGATTCAGCCCTGATCAGCAGCCAGGTAGGCGAGCTCGAAATGGCAGAAGAAATACTCCTGCAGGCTATTCGTGTCGACTCCGAGTACTGGAAAAGCCATGACCGCCTGGGCCTGATTTATTACACGACAAACAGATTGGATGACAGCATATTAGCATTCAACAGAGCCTCGGACTTAATGCCAAATGATGTTGAAATACTTAATCACCTGGGCGCTGCATACTTTAACCAGGGGGATTTCACCAGGGCGAGCAAGGCGTTTGTGCAGTCGCTTGGATTAAACCCGAACCCTAACGCTTATAGTAATGCTGGTACCGTGTATTATTTTGCCGGAGATTATCGCAAGGCCCGCGAATTACATTTAAAAGCCACTCAATTGGAACCGACAAACTACCTGTTCTGGCGGAACCTGGCTGACAGCGAAAGTGCGATCCCCGGGCAATACAGCTCGGCCATGAGCCATTATCGACTGGTTTCCACCTCTGCAGAAGAGTGGGTGCAGATTACACCAAACGACACCCAGGCGCTTTCTAACCTCGCCTGGGCGCTTGCACAAACCGAGCAGTCCAACGCAGCGATAAAATATATCCAACTGGCCTTGAGCCTGGCACCTGAAGATGCCAACGTTCTTTATGATGCCAGCATTACTTATACCCGTCTCGGTAATGAAGCCAAGGCACTCGAATACATAAAACGTGCCATCGATGCGGGTTATCCGGTAGCCGTAATAGCTGCCACCCCCGGCCTGAATGCTTTTTATCCCGGCATAGGGCCTATTTCTAAGAAGGAGAGTTCATAATGTTCAAATACAAAGCCTTATTACCATTGCTATTGTTGCTTGCAGTTCCGTTGGTAAGCGCACAGCAATGTCCAAATACCGTCAATATTTCTGTACGCCTGAATACCCAGAATTCCCCCACAATGCCAGAACTTTCTAATCAAAGTCAAAACAGGGTGTGCGTTAAGTCGGGCGGCAGTGTAATTTTTGTCCGCAATGGCCAGGGCACACAAAACGGCTTCGGCATCTTTCTAAAAGATGGCAGTTGGAGCTCAAATTCAACCAATAATCGTCTCGAGTTTATTGCACCAGATGTAGATGTTGAAACTGAGAAAGCCTATGGCATTACCATGCCGGATGCAGGCGCAGAGCTTGACCCCATCATCATTATTATTCCAAGACTGGATGAATAGAACTAGCAGCAATCCTCAGAATAATGCACGATAATTATGCTGAGCAGCAGAAACCGGGGATGGACTTGCTTATTCAGGTTCACCCCGTCATTTAAAAAAGGAGACAATCATCATGTACAAGCTACCCAAGTCCGCCATCGTGGCAATAGCAGCATTGACCATCATAAGTTGTGCAACTACCGACCAGGTCGTCTACCACGTCCCTGCGGGTTGCTCGCCTAACAATGTGGTGATCAAAGTGGAGCTGGACCAGGCAAACAGTGTGCCCATGCTGAACGATAAAGCCCAGCGCGTTGTCTGTATCAATGCCGGCTCCAGTGTTACCTGGATTCGTTCCAATGTGGATGGCAATAAAAACTTCACCATCTTTTTCAAAGATTCTTCTGTCGAAATACCTTCCAGCTCACAGGGCAAAGCCACATACACCGCCCCGACTAAGGTCCCATCAATAGATGCCCTCAGTTATGGCATCAGGATGCCGGATGCCGTGAAGGAGCTTGATCCTATCATTGTCATCATCCCCAGCTTTAATCAACAGTAAGCACCCATCTGGATAATCCCGGTAGCTATCTGCTACCGGGTATCTAGTGAACAACGCTTTGTAGAGAATTTATTATTATTCTAATTATTAAAGTGTTATAATTAGCGGTTGCTTTAATCGGTTTATTTATCACAATACAACATCACTATTACAAAAACGATGGGAATCTAATATGCAAACATTCACCCAGAAGCTACTCACTTCTTTACTTCTACTCAGCCTGACATTTATATCGGGTAGCCTCTTTGCTGACCAGTTAATCATGAAAAACGGTGACATTATCACCGGCAACATTTCGAAAGTGGCCGATGATAAAGTCTTCATCGAACCCAGTTATGCGGATGAGTATTCCATAGATATCGCCGAAGTAGCATCAATGAAAGCTGAACAGGAATTTGATGTTGAGTTTACTGATGGCAGCATACTCAACGCCCAATTTGACCTGGCAGCAGATGGCCAGCAGATAATAATTGTGGATGGCACACCAAAGAATCTTATACTTACGGATCTGGCTGAAGCCACCGAACCTGAGGCTTATTATGACCGTGATTCGCATGTGGATATAAACATAACCGCAAACGGAGGCAATACCGATAGCCGAAACACATTAATTTTTGCTGATACACGCCTCAGGCTGGGTGACCATCGCCACCTCGGTGAAATCACCTTCCGACGGGATGAGACTGATGGCACCAGTACCAAAAAGCAGGACTTGCTGAATTATCAGTACAACTGGATATTCAATGACCCATGGTATACAGGTATTACTGCAACCTACGAACGCGATCCTATTCGCGATCTCTCACATCGTTATACCCTGGGCGCCCTCTTCGGTCGCGATATCCTGGATAATGCCAGCAAATTCCTGACTATCAGTTTCGGAGTTGGTTTTTCTGACGAAAAAATTGGCCTTGTTTCCAATAGCGGTTCAGTAGGCTTGTGGAACTTAAAATATGAACAGGACCTGCTGGATGGTGATATTAGCTTTTATCACAACGACAACCTGACCTATCAGTTCTATGGTGATAACAATGCTATCTTTAAATCCAATACCGGCTTCCAGTTTGACCTCATCGATGATATCTATGCAAAAATTTCCCTGCGCTATGACTATGAAACGAAGCCGGCCCAGGGGGCTTTCAAAGATGATACGACCTTCGCGATAGGTGTCGGTGCGGAATTTTAGCAAACCGATAAATGAGTGAAAAAGCCTGCCTTTCGGCAGGCTTTTTTATTTCAGCAGCAGTTCTTCAAAGGTAAAATAACTTATAATGGCCGTGGACTTCTGAGGAATGAAAAATGGGTTATAAAATACACCTTTCAATCATTTTCCTAGCTTTGCTGCTATGGCTCAACCCGGCTCCAGCAGCTGATCTCTTCGATAGCACCAGCACTATGGAGATTACCCTGGCAGCTCCCTGGGGCAGGCTGGTCAGGAATATCGAGCGTGATGATAGATACCCTGCAAAACTCACTTATACCACTCGCAGTGGTAACCAGCTTACCCTTGATGTTGAAGTTAAGCCCAGCGGTAACACTCGCCGCTATATAACCTGTAATTTCCCGCCATTAAAGGTTTATTTCGATACTGAGCAAAGCAAAAATACAGAATTCAGCAAGTATGAATTCCTGCGACTGACCACTTACTGCAAGAAGAAATCTAAATACGAGCAATATGCCATCAGGGAGTTCACTGCTTATCGTATTTATAATGAAATTACCGATTTGAGTGTCAGGGTCAGGCCACTGATCATTAATTACAAGAACAGTAATTCAAACTCAAAATCATCAACTCGCCTGTTCAGCTACTTTAGCGAAGATAGCGGTGATGTTGCCCTACGCAACCATCTGCAGCTACTACCAGTGAATTCGGTAGATCCGCTAGATTTCCAGTCGCTTGAAATGGCTAACTTTGCCCTGTTTCAATACCTGATTGGGAATGTCGACTGGTCGGTCGTTGGCTGCTCAACCGGTCGTGAAATATGCTGTCATAATTCCAGTATTGCAGGTATAAATGATAATACCGGCCCAAAATATGCCATTCCTTATGATTTTGATTCAACCGGCCTGGTAAATGCAGACTATGCAGCAGCTCCTGATAAATTCCAGTTGAAAAGCATTCGCCATCGACTCTACCGCGGCTTCTGCAGTTTCAATGATAAGCTGCCCGAAGCCGTCTCCCGATTTAATCAAGTCAGACCACAAATAATGGCTATCTTTGACAGCACTAGCAAGATTTCCAAAAACAGCAGGAAATATACCCACAGCTACATCGAGGACTTTTATGCCATCATAAACGACCCGAAACAGTTCCAGTCTGAGATTATCTCAGCCTGCCGGGAATAATACGAAAACCGCTTGCATTCATGGCAAGAAGGTTGCCTGGAACCTATGTATGATTTACCACAGTCTTTGACTGTAGAAGGTAGATCTGCAGATCCAGCCAAAAATACTCCAACCGTTGTATTGAATGCTTTTATTGAATCACTAACTACCCCAGCCATTCCGAGTTCAAAACCCTCGACGAATGCAGGAGTAATGGAAAATATACCAGCACCCAGTATTTAACCTATACTTAAAAGATACAAAACTCTGAATCATTGAGGCAGCGTATTGCTTTTTACTGGTTACAAACAAGTTTTCATAAAGTGCTGCTGGATGGCAAGCCTTTTGCTGACAACTCCCTGTAGCCTGGCAATAGAGGCAGGTAAACCGGATAAACTCTTCAGCAACACCAGCGAAATGCAAATTACCCTTTCAGCTCCCTGGCGGGATTTGAAGAAGGCAATCAAAAAGGATATCCGTTATCCAGCCACACTAACGTACACGGATACTAACGGGCAATCGCAAACAATATCAGTAGAAGTGGCACCCCGGGGGATTACCCGGCGTTTCAAGGCCTGCTCATTTCCGCCGTTAAAGGTGTATTTTGATAAAGAAAAAATGAAAGGGACAATCTTCCGTGGCAATAAATCACTCAAACTTGTTACTTACTGCCAAAAGCATAGCCGCTATGAGCAGTACTACATCAAGGAATTCTTTGCCTACCGGATTTACAACCTCATCACTGATTTTAGTTTTCGGGTAAAACCACTGCTGGTTGAATATAAAGACAGCAAGCAAGCATCAAAAGGCATCACCCGTTTCAGCTTTTTTATTGAGGATATCGATGCTGTGGCGAAACGCAATAAACTTGAAAAACTGTCTGCAGACCGGGTACTGTCGACAGAGCTCGATCCTGAGCAGGGCAGTAATTTCAGTTTATTCCAGCTGCTGATTGGCAATGTTGACTGGTCAGCCACATCCCGAAGCGCTGACACGACCTGCTGCCACAACTCACGCATAATCGGCAGCGGGGTAAATCAGAGTCCAAAATATGCAATACCCTATGACTTTGATGGCACTGGATTGGTAGATGCTCACTATGCGGCACCGCCAAATGGGATAAATATTCGAACAATTCGACAGCGACTGTATCGCGGCTATTGTGTTCACAACAGCCCCTTGCCCATGGCTGCTGCGCGTTTTCAGCAACAAAAACCTGCCATCAAACGCCTATTTACAGACGCCGCCCGCCTTGATTCAAAAACCCGGCGCAGGGCGCTGGAATATATTGATGGTTTCTACGCAATTATTGATAGCCCACAACGTTTCCAGATGGAACTAATAGACAAGTGCCGACGGTAGGGGGTTCTTCAGTATCCTGATTTTCTGTACCCTCTTCAGTCCCTGCATCCTCAACTTCATCCTCGGCTGTATCTGGCGACAACATCTCCGCCAGGCGTTTTTTTAACTTTGCATTGTTGGCATCAACATCGATCACTGCGCGAAGGTATGCTTCCCTCCCCTCAGAGCTGGTTGGAACAGGAATGCGCCGATCGGCATATATCGCTGTTGCAATACCCCCTTTTAATTCGAGGATGCCATAATGTGAACCATAATAGGCTGCGATTCCAGTATCATTAACAATAACCCGCTGGTCAAAGCGCGGCCAGACAATGCCACCTGTTGGTGTATGCCCGATAACAATTCTTTTGACCTTGTAGCGGGCAAGTATATTATCCAGGGTTTGGCTGAATACCCCCCCATTCTCTTCTTTTTCCTTCGCAAGGCCCCGATACCAGATAGGGCCCAATGGGTCCTCGAGAATTGAGTCATCGCCTGTGGTCGTGTTTTGCAAGGCCTCAGCTACCTGTGACGACAAAGAGCGCAGACTGTACCTGCAATATTTCGCACTGATGCCACCATGCAGGAAAACCGTATTGTTAATGCGGATGGCTACCGGATTATTTTTAACCCATTGCCCATATTCGCCGTCAATTTTCCATGCCCGGCGGTGCTCTACCCAGCCCAAAGGCACTTTCTGCTCCCAATCTTTCCGATAAGCTTCAAGGTCAAGTGCTGCAAAAGCTTCTGCATCAAGTTCCTGCTTATGCTTTAATTGGCGCTGCCACTGCAGTTCCTGTAATTGCGGCGACTTACGATCGGCAAATGCAGCATATTCACCTGCAGTTACATAGCGCAAATCACCGATAACATTCATCGCTTCATGGTTGCCAATCAACAGATGTACATAACCGCCTTTTTTCTTTGCCTGCTTTGCCAGCTTGAGTAAATGATCAATAATCTTACGGCTGTCCGCGCCACGATCGGTGATATCCCCGGTTTGCACCAGATGAGTTTTTCCACCCACCCATTTACCTCTGCTGTTAATTAAACCGGCGGACATCATCACCTTGAGATACTGTTGATAATCTCCATGCAGGTCACCAATAGCAATAACCCGTTCCACCCCGGTCCAGTGGTAATCATTCAGTTTTGTTGCCGATGCCTGTGACCATGTAGATAGCAAAAGTAGAAAAGCCAACAGGGCTAGCTGATGAGCGAAGTAGTAGTGCTTGCTTTTAGTGTTAACTATCATTTTTTTTGCTCTTTCATTAACTGTTCATGCATTTGCTGGTTTAACTTGCTCTGAATATCCTTCTGCGCCATTTCTTCCAGTTCTACCGGTGTCAGCCTGCCTCTCGGACTATGGCTCATATAGCGTTTCGATTCCTGGTTCCAGCCATAATTCATTTGCCATAAAACCAGGAAGGTGTAATTAAAGATTGCTGTCATAACTGCAGCCACAACAAACATGCCAATCCCGCAGGCGAGGCCTACACCTATAGCCAGAAACAGGAATAATGAATCCGCCGGGTTCTTTAAAGCATAACGAAATCGAATTCCGGCAACCACACCCGCAAGGCTGAATGCCAAAGCCAGGCTGTTGTGCACAATAAGCACAATACCTGTCACCGCAATTGGAATAATTAGCATAGTCTGCAGAAGGGACTGGTCCAGCTTTGATTCCCGTCGAATGGTAATGTATGTCCACATCACCGGGATCATCAGGATCACGGCTCCAAAAATGGCTGCAACCAGCCAAACCAGCCCACTTACCTGGCTGGTAACATTGGATGCATGGATAACCACACCATTCAAGTCACCGGGCATTCCCTGGTCAAACAGATTTTCAATCACACCCAATGGCAGATAGCGGTTCAGATCCGGAACCAGCTGGTATCCCACCCAGATCAATAGACCCAGGCTCCCGTAGAACAGATTTAACCTCAAAAACAGCCTCACACAATCTCCTCAATAAAACAACATTGTGATAATTATCAGACGACTTGCGGATAAATACTACTTTGAATCAGTAAAAAAAACCATTTTCTCTCGCAAAGGCGCAAAGATCGCAAAGAAACCCTTTAAGGGGTCTTTTCCTTTGCGATCTTTGCGCCTTTGCGAGTATATGAATACAGGCTTTGATTCAGCCTCTGTCAGTCTGCTTTTTTTACCCCGGCCACCCAGGCTTTGATATTGGCTTCCAGCAGGCTTAGTGGTAAAGCACCTTTTCCCAGCACCTCATCATGAAAAGCGCGAATATCAAACTTGTCACCAAGCTCGGTAGTGGCATAAGCACGTAATTCCTTAATCTTCAGTTCACCTATTTTGTAGGCCAGGGCCTGCCCGGGCCAGACGATATAACGGTCAATTTCAACAATTACATCGTGCTCCTGCTTGCCGGCATTCTGCATGAAATAATCAATTGCCTGTTGCCTTGACCAGCCCAGGTGATGCATACCGGTATCGACAACCAGGCGGATCGCACGCCACATTTCGTAGGTCAACTGGCCAAACTTTGAATAAGGATCGGTATAAAAGCCCATTTCCACACCCAGGCTTTCAGAGTACAGGCCCCAGCCTTCAACAAAAGCGGTATAACCACCCACCTTACGGAACCAGGGCATATCTTCGAGTTCATCCTGGATAGACAGCTGCAGGTGGTGCCCGGGAACCGCCTCATGCAATGTTAGCGCTTCCATTTCCCAACGGGGACGGGTATCAAGGGCGTAGGTATTGGCATAGTAATAGCCGGCGCGACCGGCTTTAACCGAACCGCCCTGATAGTAAGCGGTCGTCTGGGACTTCTCTGCATAAGTTGGTACGGGAACTATCCCATAGGGTGTCCGCGGCAGGTGGCCAAACAACTTCATCAACTCAGGATCCGCACGTTTAGCGATATCGCGGTATTCAGCCAATAAACCTTGTTTAGTTTTGTGATAGAACTGCGGATCGGTACGCAGGAATACCAGGAATTCATCGAAGCTTCCCTTGAAGCCACTGTCTTTGATGACCTCTTCCATTTCAGCATGAATGCGTTTGACTTCCGCCAGTCCGATTTCATGAATCTGTTCAGGCGTCAGGTCGGTAGTGGTACGTCGCTTCACATTGTGGGCATACCATGCCTTGCCATTCGGCAGGTCACCCATGGCAATAGTGGTCCTCGCTGCTGGAATATATTCGTTCTCCATAAAAACCAGCAACTTCTCCAGTGCCGGTGCCACCCGGCCACTGTAAGCAGCAATGGCCTGCATTTTCAGGGACTCCTGCTGTACCGCATCCACGCTTGCGGGAAACTTGTTGAACGCCACCAGCATGGGGCTTTTTTCCGGATTATCGACTAGCTGATTGCGCAACTGTTGGGGTACATCGCGCAAGGTAATTGCGGGTGGGGTAATACCAGCCTGCATACCTTTGCGCATCCAGGCAATGCTTTGATCTATTATTGCCGGGGTTTTTTCCAGCCGACTAATTATATTATTATAATCCCGGATGTTTTTCGGCTGCATCATCGCCAGCAACCGGGCAATATTCTGCTGCGGTCCGCCCATCTGGTTAATCGGTAAGTATTCACCCGGAAATTGCTGGCCTTCGATATCCTGCTCTACCCTGGCTTTTAAAAGATCATAATTGATCTGGTCGCTGGCTGATAGCCCATCCCGTTTGATGCTGTTGAGGGTCACCAATACGGATTTCCGATCCATTTCCCGCTGCTTCACAGCCTCTTCTGAATTATCTGTCCAACGGTCCTGCCCGCGGGAATCACCGATATAAGCTGCGAACTCAGGATGATTAAGCATGGTGTAGTCATAGCCTAGCGTGACCACTTCATTAAAACGCTCAGAATCTGTTAGTTCGGTTTCATCCCCGGCAAGTTCCTGAATGCGATCGGTTAGCGCTTTGATATCTTCCTGGTAGCCAGCAAAGACAGGCTGCGAAACTGCCAGTAATAGCAGTAAACTGAGAGTGAGGGTTTTTTTCATTTTTTATTCCGTAAGGGTTGTTGTTTGCAATTCAATGTTCAGGTCTTCAGACCTTGAGAGGGTTTTCCTTGCCATGGACTAGCCAGTCAGGATACCAGTTCTTAAATACCGGTTTCATCCACACCGAGGGCTTAAATGGCTGCCAGTTACCTTCGGGCTGGGCCAGGCGATCAGCCAGTGCAACCAGCACACGTGGGTTAAACCCAAGCCCGAGATGAGAGCCACCTACATGGATATTCTCCACATCGAGCCGATCCGATAGTTCCACAGTTGATTGCCAGGCTACTACTCCGTCACCACGCGTATACAGCGCAGTAGTTGGCATTGGCGGAGGCACAGCCATATGCTGGAGAAAATCATTCGGGATTTTCTCATAGGGCAGGTCACTTATCATATTAAATATCTTATGTACATTACTGGAACTTGGGTGCCCACGAAACGGGCTGCCCATGGTGATCACCTGACGTACTATATCCGGCATCTCACGGGCCAGTTCACGTGCGTAAACGCCGCCGAGGCTCCAGCCCACCAGGCTGATTTTTTCGCCATAGCGTTCTACCAGCTCAATCACCCGGTCGCGCATACCGTCATGCAAGCCATGGCTGTAACCCATGTTATAACCCAGTTTCCAGCGGTGTGAACGATAACCCAGGTCTGCCAGGTATTTGCGTAAAGGGCTGGTTGATTTAGAACTCGCGAGAAAACCCGGCAGCACTAGCACGGGATGATTATCGCCTTGCGGTAAAAATCGTTTCATAGCCAGCATGGGTAGCATACTTGCCGCATCATAAACCGCCCTGCCCTCCAGCAATAATAATAGTTTGGAGGGACGGTGCGAGTGATCTATCAAATCCCGTGCTGGTTCGGCAGTTGAATTCCCGTTCATTTTTTTCCTCATTATTTTTCCAGCGCCTTAATTGCTTCCAGCGCCTGGTCCAGGGCCAGCCTGGCTGATGCCAGTGGATTGGCATCTACCATTGGTTCGATAGTATATTCCTGCAAAGTGTTATCCAGATCATCTGAATCCAGTTGTAGCGCTGCGTTTTCCAGTTCAACCATGGAGCGGCCGAAGCAGTCAGCGAGGTAATCCGGATCCGGAACGATCTGTTCACAGGAGTTAATCCCGATGGAGATTTGATCCTGGTAACTGAGTACCACCAGCAACAGGCCAAGACCATCAAGAATCGGGGCCATTCCGTAAACGGTATTAATTTTAGCACCCGCCAGGTAAAACGGTACCGGTGGTCCGGGAACGTTGGTGATAGTGACATTAAAAAAGGGTCTATGATACCCACCAAGACGGGTACGAGTATAAACACGCGCTGCGGCGGCCAGGGTTTCTGAGGGCAGGAAATCGGTTAACTCACTGGCCGGCATCGCACTGGCATGGATTTTTGAACGGCTGGTATTACCGTGGATATTCAACAGTCTTTTCAAGGGGTCGCTGATATTGGTTTCCAGGCCCACCAGCATTGCAGAAACCTGGTTACCGCTGTCTTCTCCCTCAGTTTCCTTACGCACGGATATCGGTGCCATCGCCACCAGCTGTTTTTCAGGTAGCTGGCCCTTGTCGAGCAAGTAATGACGCAAGCCACCGGCACAAACAGCCAGCACAACATCATTGATCGTGGTGCCGGGTACCGTTTTACGGATCGCCTTGATACGCCTGAAGTCAAAATTCCTGCCCCAATATGTTCTTGCAGATCGTATCGGCTGGTTAAAGATTGATTTCGGTGCACTCAGTATCCGTGGTGGAGGGTTGAGCTGGCTCAGGCGCTTGTCGGTATAAACCTGAGCTGCTCCCATTACGGTTTTGCCGATAAACCCGGGCAGTCCCAGTGCTTTGCGGGCAGCTCCGGACCAGGCACCTGTAATCACAGCCCAGCTGGAGGGGATTTCTTCCGGCCGCCAGGTATCTTTACCCTTCAACTGGCGAATTTCAGGGCTGAGATCCATCAGGCTCGACATCATCTCACCACCCGCCTTGCCATCAACCGCAGCATGATGGACTTTGGTTATTAACGCGTATGAGCCTTTAGAAACACCCTCGATATTGTCCAGGCCTTCAACAAAGGCCATTTCCCACAGTGGACGACTGCGATCGAGTACCTCACTCCAGTTTTCGGATGCCAACTGCATCAATTCCTGCATGCCGCCTGGTTTGGTCAGTTTTATCCTTGGCAAGTGGGCCTGCAGGTCAAAATCAGGATCCCTGATCCAGAAAGGGAAAGACATGGCCCAGGGAACTTCAATCAGGCGATCCCTGAAGACCTTAGAGCCCCTGAGTCGACTTTCTACAAGCTTGTACCAGCCATCGTAGGAAAAACCTTCCGGAGCATCCTTAGAATCAATGATATACACACCACCGATAGCCATCGGGCTGTGTTCACTTTCGAGATAGATAAAAGTTGCATCGAGGGCAGATAGAACCTGCATAGTTGCTCCTACGGGTGGTAACAGCCTGCCATTACAACCTTATGCTGGTGACAAGTCAAATAAGCGCGGCTCATGTATCCGTAGAAATACCCGTGGATTCAAGATGTTGTTTCAGCGGCTGTAGTTCTTCGGCAAATTTTTTCCATTTATTCACCGAGCGGGTATGTACCTTTTCACGCACCTGAAGGGTGCTAGCCGAGGCGCTGGCGGCCGGGTTGTGCTGAAATTCCAGACAGGCTTGTTCAAATTTAAGTCCTAGTTTATCCAGTAATGTCCGTGTCTGGCTTTCCTGGTCGGTCACCAGGGCTTCGTAGTCGACCTCAATCAGTCTCTCCCCGAGTAGTGCCTGCCAATGGCGTCGAAGGCGATCCTGGGCTACATAATAACGACTCAGGTCTTCCAGTGAATAAGCGAACTTGAAAAATGACTGCTTATACATGGCAAAACAGGCATCCATGGGATTACGCCTGAGGTAAATGATGCGCGCATCTGGAAAAGCTTTGGCGATAAAACCAAGATAGAGGAAATTATACGGGTACTTATCGATGAACATGGGCCGATCACTCAGGCGGTACTTCACCGAAGCCATATACTTTTGCGCAATATGGCGGATATCTTTTTTTGCCGCTTTCTCAATTATCGCCACATTAACATCACCGATGCCACCTGCCCCGCTGGCATGGCGAATCGCCATTTGCATAAAGAAGGTTTCATCGGCGCTTTCAACCTGTGAATGGCTGGAAACAATACGTTCAACCAGGGTGGTACCGGTACGTGGAAGCCCGACAATGAAAATGGGTGTTTTTACTGATTTTGCGGAAGTTTCGGATTTAGCCCCGGTTGTTAACCAGTCGGCATTGCAAACCTTTATGATCCGGTCAATCACCCCGATATCATCAGCAACATCATAATCAGCTACTTTCAGGACTGCATCTCCGGCCAACTGGTAATAGTGAAACGACTCATGCCAGCGGCCGAGGTCTTCAAGCTCTTTGCCTAAAGCATAGTAGATAAAGATATTCTTTTCGGGTGGTAGTCCGGTCGTCGCCAGAATCTCCTGCATTTGTTCGATATGTGCAGGGTCTTTAGCCCTTTCCAGCTTAGACAACTCATAGTGGTTTTGCTGGTGCAGGGGATATTTCTCCAGCAGGCTCCGGTAGATGGCTTTGGCTTCATTGGCTTTGCCTAGCAATACCCCGCAGGCCGCAAGGTTGGCACGGAACATATCGAGGTCCGGTTGCAGCTGGTTGGCTTGTTGAAATAGTGGCCAGGCCCTGGCATGCAAGCCGAGGCCTGAAAAAACTCTGGCTGCCATATCGAGATAAAGCGGACTGTTTCCCAGTTGTTGCTCATACCGACAAAGCAACTCAAAGGCTTCGCCATGGCGTAGCAGCATCAGGTACTGGTTGGCCAGTTCAATTGCGGCATCATAGCGCCTGGAATCGAGTTTAAGTGCGTGGGAAAAATAGGCTGAGGACCGTTTTGGATGAGCGGATGCTTTCTCAACCAGTCCGGCAAGAAAATAACCCTCCGGATCTTTCTTATTCTGTTTCTGGATTTTCCGTGCAAGCATCGCCACACTGGCCCAGTCACGGCGCTGTACTGCGAGCCGGGCCTGTTGGCTTAGTTGTGTGAGATTATCCTGCATCCCAGCTCAGCCACAACCGAAGGTAGGCCGAGGAATATATAAGCCGATATTACTCAACCTTGATACCGGCACTTTCTAGCTGTGCTTTTAAAGGTTGCAGTTCACTGCTAAAGCGTTGCCATTTATTAATCGAGCGGCTGTGGGTTTTTTCCCTGATCTGCACAGAACTTGCCGTCGCACTAGGCGCTGTATTTTTATCAAAATCCAGGCAGGATTGTTCAAACTCCAGACCCAACTTTTCCAGCAGTGTGCGGGTCTGAACTTCAGTGTCGCTCACCAGTGACTCATACTCAACTTCAATTAGCCGCTCGCCCAGAACATCCCGCCAATGGTTACGCAAGCGATCATAGGCTATATAGTACTGGGCGAGGCCATCGAGTGAGTAGGAAAACTTATACGCCCAGGTAAACACCTGCTTGTACATGGAGAAACAGGCATCCATGGGATTCCGTCCGAGGTGGATAATGCGGGCATCCGGAAAGGCTTTGGCAATAAATCCCAGGTAGAGGAAATTGAACGGCAATTTATCAATAAAGAACGGCTCAGTCCCCAGCCGGTAGTTCACTGAGCCCAGGTAGTCATTTGCAATTAGTACAGGATCCACCTTTGCCAACGCCTCAATCATCTGCGGATTCATATTTTCGATACTTTGGACCCCGCTTTGGCGGCGCAGTGCCATCTGTAAAAACTGTGTTTCACCGACACTTTCCACCTGCGAATGACTCGAAATTATACGCTCGGTCAGGGTAGTGCCTGTACGCGGTAAACCGACGATAAATATTGGGGTTTTCTTCTCTGCAACTTTATCAGGACTGGAGGCGCCTTGACTAAGCCATTCAGAATTACAAACATCAATAATTTTATCAATCAAGGCAATGTCGTTGGCAATATCATAGTTGGCGACGTTGAAGACTGCGTCTCCTCCTTGCTTGTAATAGCTGTAAGATTCCTGCCATCGTTCCAGGTCTTCCAGCTCCTTGCCGAGCGCATAGTACATAAAGATATTTTTATCCGGCGTGGCATCTGAGTTTTTCAGAATTTCCTGCATTTGCTCAATATGCAAGGAGTCTTCTGCTTTACCCAGACGGGCGAGCTGGTAATGATTTCTCTGGTGGTTCGGGAAGCGTTCCAGCAGGGTTTTGTATGTTTCCCGGGCTTTTTCAATTTTCCCAAGGTACACACCACAGGCGGCCAGGTTAGCCTGGAACAGATCAACACCCGGTTGAAGTTTATTGGCTTTCACGTATAAGGGCCAGCCCTTTTCCGGCATCCCTATTTCAGTATAAATCGTGCCTGCCAGGTCCAGGTACATGGGGCTGTTATCTAATTTACCCGTATATTTAGCCAGCAGTTCAGCGACTTCTGCGTTACGGCGTTCGGTTGAGTACTGATTCGCCAGTTCAATAGCCGCATCATAACGATTTTCATCCAGCGCGAGAACTTTTTCAAATGCCTGCGCTGCCATCACAGGCCGATTTGATATCTTTTCAACCAGCCCGGTTAAAAAATAGCCTTCAGGGCTTGTCATATCTTGCTGAAGGATGGAATTTGCGCAGGCAGCGACTGTTTCCCAGTCCTGGGAACGCACAGCCCGCCTGCCGAGTTCACTCATTTGTGTGATATTGATAGTCATCGTATGGATTTATTTCAACAGCTTAAAAAGTTGAGAGTATTATTATCGAATTGTGATTGTTATACTAGCGTTTTGTCATAGCCCCCTTTATACAATGAGTAAACAAGCAAACAATAGATCACCGCAGACTGACAGCTGGAACACTTACTGGCAGGGAACCGGTGATACCGGCGCTTTCGCCAGTGGCGGTGCCAGCCACCCGGCAATCCGGGAATTTTGGGTGTCTTTTTTTCAGACCATAAAGGCGGATTATAAAAATCCTGCCATCATCGACATTGCCAGTGGCAACGGTGCTGTACTTGAATCTATACTCGATGCCTACAGCAAGCAGGATATTAAACTCACATCACTGGATATTTCAGCTGCAGCAATAGAGAATATCAGTCAGCGCTTCCCGAGTGTTAATGGCCTGGTTGCTGATGCTGCAGAGGTTCCGTTGGAGAGTGGCAGCTTTGACATTGTTACCAGCCAGTTCGGCGTCGAATATGCCGGGCAGGAGGCAATCCTTGAAGCTGCCAGGCTGGTTGCAGATGGGGGCCAGCTTGCACTGTTGTTACACGCTGATTCCGGCAGTATCCATGAAGAATGTCTGCAGAGCCTGGATGCCGCTGAGCGAACACAGGCATGTCATTTTATTCCGGTGGCAATGAATATGTTCGACGCCGGTTTCAAGGCTGTGCGTGGGGCAGACCGTACAGCCTATGATGCAGCAGCCAAAGAACTTGCACCCGCCATTGCCGAACTCGAATCCATAATGAAACAGTATGGACTGCATGTAGCCGGTGATACTGTGTCCCGGCTTTATAATGATGTCGGACAGATTCACCAGAGAATCCAGCATTACGAACCAGACGATGTGCTTGGCTGGTTGAAAAAAATGGATGCGGAAGTTAATGCTTATGCCGAGCGGATGGCATCCATGAGTCGTGCCGCCATCGACAATGACGACTTTACCCAGGTTAAAACCAGCCTGAGTAACTGTGGTTTTTCAATTCAGCACGCTGAAGCCCTGCTGATACCCGGGCAGGAACTACCCATGGCCTGGATTCTCATTGCTAATAAATAAACCTGTTTTTTACAAATCACCATAAGGCTGGAACATGGATCAGAATATCGACAAACTGGGACGGAAAGAACTTGAGGCCTGGATTAAAACTAACCTGAATACCGCCGTGCATAAGCTTATGGACAAGGGAAAAATCGACAGCCTGGTTATTGAAGCACGCCCTGCCTGGGTACTGCCCTTCCAGATATTGATCGGAAAAATCCGCGCCAAAGACCAGTCTGGAGATTTTGAGTGGTTTATCTGCGGTGAAGTGCCCACAGATTACCTCGAAGCTGCCGTTGCAGAGACACCCAGGGATGCCGCCCGGCACTTTTCCATGAAATGGCAACTAACTGCATCCAGGTACCAGGGCAAAGATACCAACCAGGACCCCTCACAAATACAACAAGATGAGGTGGTTAATAACCTGATCAGCCACTCGCAAGCACTGTACACACTGGTTGAAGATGACCGGGTGTGGCTACAACAAATCAACCCCTAAAAATATAGTGGGGAGTTGACATGACACTATTATCAACAAAGGACTTTCAAGTTACTGCACCGGCCCTTTTATTTGATCCGGAATTCTATATTTTTGACTATGCAGTTGAAACCCAGACCAGTAAATTCCTTGTGGTTGAAGAAAAAAAACTGGAATTAGCCCCATTTGTTGATATTCGCTTTCTGCCATTGGCACAGGGCGAATTTTCCATAGCTGCAAAAGAACTGTATGCACTCGAGAAGATGCACGGCATCAAGCGCCCCCAATCGGCCTTTATCTTCCATCACGCTTTTGTTTGCTCGACCCTGCTGGCTCGTTGCCTGAATCAAATTGATGCATTTTTCAGCCTCAAAGAGCCCTGGATCCTGCGTCGCCTGGCTGATATTAAGCGCAGCCAATATCACAGCATGAATGATAAAAAATGGGCAGAGATGTTCAGTTGCCACCTCGGATTGCTGGCAAAGAATTACCATTCCGGAAAAGCACCTGTTATCAAAGTTACTAATGTCGCCAATAACCTTATTGTTGATATTTTGAGGTACCTGCCCGAAGATAAAATTCTCTATCTATATTCTGACTTACGCAGTTTCCTGGTCTCAAACCTGAAAAAACCACAAGAAACACAGGTGAAAATGCCGGGTCTTGCGATTAACTTTTTTAAAGACAGCGATCTTGCGAGAAAATATCCGCAATTTTGTGATATTGGGCGACTTTCATTCCTGCAGGTCTGTGCACTTATCTGGGTCCTGAACCTGTACAACTTCAAGTCAAGTACTGAGCAGCAGCTACAAAATGTGAAAACCCTGGAAATGAATGACTTCCTTGAAGATATGGGGGGCAGTCTTAAAAGGCTTAGCCGCTATTTCAATCACAGTGCCTCCTCAGGTGAGGTCGAAGCCATGCTGGACCCCAGCGTTACACAGACAAATGCAAAGCAACAACAACTCAGTTACGGTCGAAATACTAAACAGACAGAAACCTCATTCGTACTTGATAAGTTCAACTTTGAAATAGAGAAGGCATTACACTGGATTAACCCTCTGGTAGAGGAACTGGAAGTACTCGAGTACTGCCGTGTTAATACATTAGTCTAATCCTCATCTGCTGATGTCCTCACGTTCATCCCTGTAATTATATTGAAATCGCTTCCCAGGAGGAGCAAATGATAAACTCCGATTTAGATACCCATGAACTTGCTAATGCTTTCAAAATTGACAAGCGCTTGATGATTGAAAACTTTTTACAGGAAGATATTGCCGAGCGCATTCTTGATGCCTGCAAAAACAGTGTACCGTTCAGCCTGCAATATGTGCTGGATGGACAATATCAAAGTAAAAGCCCTGCTGAACTGGCTAAACTTAGCCAACAGGAATCCAACGACATCAACAATAAAATTACCGCTGCTGCGAACCAGGGCATCGGGTTTCTTTATGAAGGCTATCTTAAAAGCAGGGTTGAGAATACAACCGAAGTTGGTGTAAACCAGAAACTCGATTTCCTGCATCGGGTTTTCGAATACATGGGTAGTGAGGATGTACTTAACAAGATTAAGGCGATTACCGGAAACCAGGATATTACCGGTGCTGAACCACAATACACCCGTTATACCTCTGGCCACTTTTTAACCCGGCACCTGGATGTCGTACCCGGTAGGGGGCGTCGATTTGCTTTTGTGCTTGGAATGACCAAGGACTGGCACCCCGACTGGGGCGGTTTGCTGCAATTTTATGAAAAGGACGGCACACCGCGTGATGCATGGATGCCACAATTCAATGTTCTCTCTATCTTCGAAGTCAGTCATATACATGCAGTCACCTATGTAACACCGTATGCGCCTGTACCGCGACTTTCCCTGACAGGCTGGTTTGTAGCCAGGGGCTGAGGCGCAGCTAAAACTTTAGTAGCTGAGGGCTACGCGCCTCATATCCATGTGTTCTTTTGCAAAGTACCGTTCATCCTATGAGGCTTCGCTCTAGATATCTTCGTGTTCATCGTGAAGTGTCGTGCATTCTTGTAGGCTTCGCACCGCACTTCCATGTGCTCTATTGCGAAGTACCGTTCATCCTGAACATAAATATAAAAAAAGGGCCGCGTAAGCGGCCCTTCTTCATACTATAGCTAAAACTAAACTATTAGTAAGACCACTTCAGGCGCAGGTAGTAACCCATGCCAAACATGCGGTAAGTTGATGGATCAGTTTTACCGTTAAAACCAGTATCGATGAACGGAGGTGCTTCATCAGTGATATTGGTAATACCACCTGAAACAGTGAAATCACTGTTCATGGCACTAAAGTTATAGCTACCAACGATATCGTGATACATCTGCGCATCAACTTTCTGTTCATAGTCACTAAACCATGTCCAGGTTCTCAATTCACTGATGTACTCACCCAGGTAACCAATTGACCAATCACCCATGGTCCACTGAACTGAGAGGTTAGCTTTATCTTCAGCAAATGCAGCACCTTCATACCTACCGACCAGATCTTCAGTTTCGCTATCAGCAAACTGTTTAACAGTACGATCAAGCATGTGAGTCCACAAAATAGAAGTACCCAGATGACCATAATCAGTCGACCAGTCCCAACCAAATTCAGTATCAATACCTTCCGCTGTTTGTGTTGATACATTCAGCTGAGCATCAATAATCTGTTTAATGGAATAATCCGGATTACGAGTAATCAGTGAACAAGCTGCTGCGTTCTGTTCGATATAACAATCATCGAGAGTGAACTGTACGCCGAGTGAACTAATACCATCTTCCAGATCAATTGCCCAGTAATCAGCAATCATGGTAAAGCTATGATCACCAACAACAGGAGTCCATACCAGACCGACAGTAAATGTATCACCGGTTTCAGGTTCCAGGAAGGGGTTACCACCAACACGAGCCAACACCTGGCTATCGGTTTGAACACCTAGCTGTGCACAACCCGCTGGCAATGAATCACCGGCATCAGGTACACAAGGATCAGAGTATGTAGGGAAGCTGTCAACCTGGCCACCGAATAGATCGCTGATAGTCGGAGCACGGAAAACAGTGCCATATGTGGCCCTTGCTTTCAGGTTATCCAGCAAACCGGCTTCAAGACCTATTTGGTAGGTTGTATCGCTGCCGAAGGCATCCCAGTCATCGTAACGCAGTCCGCCTTTAAGTGCGAAGTTTTGTGAGCCATTATCAAATATGGGCGCATAGAATTCTGCATACAGCGCATTATTAGTCAGGGAGCCTTTAGTATTCGCACCAACATTACCAGTTACAGCACCGATAGTTTTAGCAGAATCCAGGGTAACAGCCAGTTCCTGTTTCCAGTAACTCCAACCTACTGACCAACCCAGTTCGCCACCAGGCAGTTCAAAAGCTGAACCGGTCAGGTTAGCACCAGCAGTACGCTGATCCTGGACTATTGAATCAATGGTATCCAGGGAAACGTAGTCAAGCATGTCCTGTGTCAGTGTTGTAAGGGTTGGGTTACCACCCGCATCAACTACACCACCACCGAACAGGTTAAGAGGCACACAACCAACAATCAGTGTTCCAGGATTGTTTATATCTGTGTAACATTCCGGCTGGCCATCGCCATCCAGATCAGCTGAGGGGCCTAAAGCGTTAAACAGGCGTGAACCGGCAAATTGACCGAAATCACGGCTTGCATTGCTGCGGTGTCCTTCATTAATGAACACGTCCCAGCTCATATTGTCATTGAAGTCACCTTCAAGACCTGCAGTCCACTGGTACTGGGTGATGTCCTGTTCGAAGCGACGATTAGTTTCAATCATACGACGACGAGGATTAACCACTGGTTCATAAACCAGAGATGTACCATTTGCTGCATTATATGCATCAACTGCGCGACGCAAATAGTAATTGTCCTGAGAGATACCAGTAAACGCTACAGTATTTCCGGTAGCAGGGTCATCATAAAACCCGTTATACATTGGATCACCGCCAGTAAATGGCAATGGCGCCAGCTGCTGGGCAGAAGTACGCTGGTTACCGCGGAATTCAGCATTAAAGCGAACATTGTCGGTCAGATCAAAATGAGCTTCACCAAAAACATTGGTGCGTTCATATGGAGTCTGCAGGTAGTTAACCGGCGCATAGTTATAGGTACGTCCATCATGACCGGTCATCAGGCCAACTTCATAAGGAGAAGTAGCAGGAGTACCAATCAGGAACAGGCCCTGGCTATAGAAAGGCAGGCGACTTTCAGGTATACGTGAAGAACCGATTGGATAACAACCACCTTCAGGGGTGCCATCATAAGGTGCATCGATATTCTTTTTCTCACAACCACCTGGATAGATATAGAAGGAGTTCTGCATGAAGTCCCATGGGGTATCACGCTGGAAGGCTGCTTCCTGGGTAACAAACTCAGCACCAAATACAAAGTTGCCACGGTCAAATTCACGACCGGCAATGAGGGAGAAAGTATCTTGTCCGGCACCACTGGTGTTATCCCAGCCTGCGGTTTGGGCAGTAACTTCGATACCACTAAAATCACGACGGGTGATGATATTCACAACACCGGCAACCGCATCTGCACCGTAGATAGCTGATGCGCCATCTTTCAGGATTTCAACACGTTCAATCATTGTGGACGGGATAGCCTGGTAATCACCGCCATCTACCACACGATGACCATTGACCAGGGTCAGGGTACGGGCTGTGCCCATGCCGCGCAGGTCAATCAGTACGGAACCGTTACCACCGTTATTGGTAGTTGTACCAATCGGTGAACCGGACATGGATGGGATGCTCTGGAGCAGGTCGCCAACGTCAGTCAGGCCTGTGATTTCCATATCGGCACGATCAATAACCGTAACCGGGCTTGCGCTATCGATATTGGCACGTTTAATACGTGAACCGGTTACGATTACTTCTTCAAGTGTAGCATCTGCGTCTTCTGTAGCATCTTCAGCTTCTTGCGCGAATACGTTTGGTATAAGGGCGATTGCACTTAAACCCAGCGCAAAGCGAATAGCTGAACTTAGTTTTGAATTATCAGTGGACATAAAGTATTCCTCTAGGATGGTTTCCGTTTCTCTAACTATTTAATTATCTTTATCTTTTTCAAGATTACACAATCTTGCAGTTAATTTAACACAATATTAACGCAGCCAGTATACATCAATTTTAGGCACAGTCCAATCATCACTAGCATTCAATACACCCTGCATATATAAGGGATTAAAGGATAAAGAGAGTATGAATTGTATCAACAGGGAAGTTTCCAGGCCTTAGACAAAGAAAACCCCGCATACGCGGGGTTTTCAAACATTAAACCAGCAAGCTATTTATGCTGTAACGTTTACTGCCTGCGGGCCTTTAGGGCCGTCTTCAACATCAAATGTTACTGTCTGGCCTTCAGCCAGTGTGCGGAAGCCTTCGCTGGCGATAGCAGAGAAATGTACAAATACATCCTTGCTGCCGTCTTCAGGAGTGATAAAGCCGAAGCCTTTGGATTCGTTAAACCATTTAACGGTTCCTGTTGCCATGATAATTACCTCATTGAGCATTAAAAAAATATAAACTGTTTGTTACAAATCTTACAGGGAAATTAACAGGAGAAAACTTCTGACAAGAACCAGTAGAGAATGTAGCATGATGAAGTATAACTGTTTTTTAACACAAATTCATCACTGGCGACCAAGACGCGGGTCCATTTGCCACGCAGAATAGTATTCTGAAAGCAAAAAAGCCGCGTCAAAACGCGGCTTAATGCTCAAATTATGTAGTGATCAACAGGCGGCTTAGGAGTTCGCCTTGAGGATATCATCAATTTCACGCGCCTTCATTTCAGGCAGTTTCTGATCCAATGTATCGCGACGGCGGATTTCACTGTCTACATACTTAATCCACTGTCCTGAAGCACGTTTACTACGCTTATCCTGGCCAGCAGCCTGGAATGCTTTCCTGGCCTGTTCCAGTTTTTTCTGGTTGAACAAAGCCATACCGTACATAATATTAGCTGTGTCTTTGCGCTTCAAACCACCAATGGACAAACCCTTTTTAGCCGATGCCGCTGCATCAGGCCAGTTTTCCAGATTAATATAGGACTGGGCCAGGCGAATATAAAGCTCACCATCTTTGCCGGCAGCCGCTGCCTGTTTCAAAGGCGGGATAGCTTTTTCATCTTCCCTGGCAGAGTACCAGGCCTGGGACAACAGGCGTAAATTCCTGACATTGGCATCTACATTTTTAGCTGCAATTTCTTTTTCAAGGATTATTGCTGCTTTGTATGGAAGGCCATGCAACATGTAAAGATTGGCCAGGTTTACCGCATGTTTCTTCTTGTCAATGTAACCTTTCTCATACAGCGACTCGGTAAGAACCAATTGCTTCTTGGTATCACCCAGCTCACTGTAAACACCAGCGAGTGTAAGTACGTAGGAATCTTTCGGGTAGAGCGCAATCAGCTGCTCCAGGGTTTTTAGCATATTTGGAAAATCTTTGAGCTCCCAGTAACAGACCCGTAACAGCAGCAACCAGCTTTCCTTAGGTGTCCTGCCCTGATCAATATACATATCAATAGCAGTTTTAAGTGGTGGAATTGCCCTTTTATAATCATTCATCTGATAATAGGCAGAACCTTCGAGGTTATATAGATCGGCAGCTGGCTCTGGTACCACAACCCGTAAACGCTTAATTGTTTCGAGGGTCTTACTATAGTCTTCAGTAGTAAAATGTAACTGGGCAAGTGTTTTCAGCGTTGTTTGCTGTAAAGCTTCCGGCAGTTCAGGTTGTTTCAGGACCTGTTCATAGGAATTAATCGCCTGCTTATAATCTTCCACTACATAATAAGCGTAGGCTGTCAGGTTCCAGATTTGCGCTTTCTCATAGGGAGAGAGTTTTTTCCTTGCCTGCAGTTGCTTGATTTTAATCAGTGCATTGTTGATATCCTCTGCCTCAACCAACTCCTGAATTTCCTCAAGCTGTTCATAAACCTGCTGGCTCATGGCAACGGTAACTTTGGTTTTGCCTTTTTTATCCTCTGCAACAGCGTTTGTGCTTAATAACACGGATAAAAGCAAAACTACAGTAGTCAGCAGCCAGCATCTTCCAGCAGATTTAGCGCGGTTAGCACTCATTAACGCACGATTAATCATCAAGTAGCTCATAAGTAAATTTATTCTGGACGCCAGAAACCTCAACGGCTTCACCATCAATGATCCTGGGCTTATATTTGAATTTTAATGCAGCATTAACCGATGCACGATGGAAAGTACTCGAAGTACATTG
>JADFVZ010000039.1 GCA_015222805.1 Pseudomonadota bacterium | reverse complement strand
GCACTATCAGCCAGCAGCGACAAGCAAGCCGGATTCAGTAATCAAGATGGATCTGGGGACTGTCAGGAATCTTGGCAGTAAAAAATTGAAGCTCAGTGAGGCAATAGGATTGGAACAAACCCATATCAACAGCGGTAAAAATTATGCTGAAATATTTGCTACACTGATTGATTAGCCGTTTATCTGTAAAAGACTATGCAGATCTATAAATCACCTTGGAATGTACAGGAATTAATAATGCGTAATTTAAATTTATCTATAAAAACTATATTGATACTCCTTATCCTGTCGCTACTGGGTGTTACAACCACAGTTTCAGCCAAAACCGATAAACCCAATATCCTGATAATTTGGGGCGATGACATTGGTATCTTTAATCTCAGCACCTACAACGACGGTATTCTCGGCTACCGTACGGAAAATATTGACCGAATCGCTAAAGAAGGTATGCGCTTTACAGATTATTACGGCGATCAAAGCTGTACCGCCGGCCGCTCAACCTTCATTACCGGTCAGTCGGGCCTGCGTACCGGCCTTACCAAAGTAGGCATGCCGGGTGCAGAACTTGGCCTGCAGGACCGTGATGTAACCATCGCCCAGCTATTGAAAGACAAGGGTTATGCTACCGGCCAGTTTGGTAAGAACCACCTGGGTGATAAAGACAAGTTCCTGCCGACCAATCACGGTTTTGATGAATTCTTCGGTAATCTTTACCACCTGAATGCAGAAGAAGAACCTGAAGACCCCGATTATCCGAAAGCACCCTGGTTCAAAAAGAAATTTGGTCCACGCGGAGTTATCCACTCTTACGCTGATGGAAAAATTGAAGATACCGGCCCACTAACCAAAAAACGAATGGAAACCGTAGACGAGGAATTCCTTAAAGCCAGCCTGGACTTTATTGATCGAGCCCACGCATCCGGAAAGCCATTTTTTGTCTGGTTTAACGCAACCCACATGCATTTCCGTACCTATACCAAGCCGTCAGATGTAGGCCGTTCCGGTCAGGGACCCTATAACGATACAATGATGGGGCATGATGATGTCGTCGGTGAGCTGCTGAATAAACTGGATGACCTCGGCATTGCAGACAACACCATCGTCATGTATTCCACTGATAATGGTCCACACTATAATACCTGGCCCGATGCCGCAATTTCACCTTATCGCAGCGAAAAGAACAGTAACTGGGAAGGTGCTTATCGGGTTCCCGCTTTAGTTCGCTGGCCTGGAAAAATTCCAGCTGGGGTTGTTTCAAATGAAATCATGTCCCACCTCGACTGGATGCCAACAATACTGGCAGCCGCCGGCGAACCTGACATTGCCGCTAAACTGAAAAAAGGTTATACCGCCAATGGAACAAAATTCAAGGTCCACCTGGATGGTTATAACTTTCTGCCTTACCTGACAGGTGAAGTGAAGAAAGGCCCCCGGAATGTATTCTTTTACCTGGATGATGGCGGCATGCCGGTAGGTGTGCGTGTTGGTGACTGGAAGGTTGTCTATGCTGAGCAGCGTGCGAAAACCATGGCTTTATGGGCGGAGCCGACGGTGGTGCTGAGACTGGCCAAGTTGTTTAACCTGCGGCGTGATCCTTATGAGCGGGCCGACCAGAACTCAAATACCTATTGGGACTGGATGATTAGCAAGGCTCCAAATATCTATCTGGGTACTGCACACACGGCAATGTTCCTGTCGACATTTGCTGAGTTCCCACCCAGCCAGAAGCCGGATTCCTGGTCCATTGATAAATTAACCGATCGTTTCCTCAAGCAGTCTGAAGGCAAAAAGTAACACTAGTTTCTGATGGAAGGTTAATATTCCTGCAACAGGCATAATGAATTTACCCGGCATCCCGGGTAAATTTAAACATTGATCAATGCCCCTGGTTTGAATTCAGACCAGGGGCATAGTTTTATAAAGACTTAGTGATGGGGTCAGGATTAGCCAATAGGCTCAGGGTCGATTACGCCCCAGTTCGTCGTGGCTGCTAACCCAGTCTCCTGCAACCACGGCGGCGCCCAGTGACAAGTCACCACAGAGGATAGCGGCGGCTACAATTTCAGCAAACTTGAATACTTTTCCTTTACCGTAGCAACCGAGTAGATCCAGACATTCCCTTTGTGTTGCTAAGCCGGTCCCGCCACCATATGTTGCGACGATTAATGAAGGCAGGGTCACTGAGTAATAGTAGTCACCATCGGGGGTGATTTCAGCAAATACCAGGCTGGCATGGGATTCGGCGACATTTGCCTCATCCTGTCCGGTGGCGATAAAAATCGAAGCAATGCCATTAGCCGAATGCACACCGTTGTAGACAGAGCCCGCCAACAGTCCACCCAGTTGGGATGTCATGCGGGCGGCGAACATCATTTCCGGTGTTGTTCGCATGCGTTCCTTCAGCAACTCACGAGGAATGGTTATTTCTGCAATAACGCGTTTACCGCGAGTATGTAATGTATTCAGCTGCGAGTGTTTTTTATCTGTGTCCATATTGCCGGAAAGAAAATAGCGGCTGATTTTCCCGGGGTAATTTTTAATAATCCATTTGCAGGCGGCATAAGTTGCTTTACCGCACATATTCTGCCCGGCAGCATCTCCGGTGGTGAAGTTAAAACGCAGATAGAGCATTTTACTGGCACTGTACTGCTCGATATTACGCAGCTTGCCGCTCCTGGTCGTGGTAGCTGCAACCGTCTTAAGCGCATCGAACTGGGCAGTCATCCATTGTCCGAAATCCCGGGCTCCGCGAGCATTCTCAAAAATGAAAACCGGAGCGCGTTGCATAGCATCATCAACCACGGTTGTGGTGATGCCCCCCGCTTCCCTGGTTAAACGCATTCCCCGGCTGTAACTGGCAAGTAAAGTACCTTCAGTGGTTGCCATAGGCACATAAAATTCACCCTGTGCATGTTCACCATTTACCAGCATGGGGCCCGCAATACCCAGGGGCATTTGTGCAACACCGATAAAGTTTTCTATATTCCCCGGTAGTATCGACGGGTCAAAAGAATAATTTCCCACATGACTGAGACTTGTACCGGTTCTTTTTTTAATAAACTTACGGCGCGTTTCTGCCGCTTCATTTGTATAATCATTTAATCGGTCGCGTGGTATTTTTGTCATCGTTATTCCTGAAGATTAGCTGTCAAATTAACGACTGGCTTCCTGCTCTAAACTGTTATGGATGTTTTTTGTTATCCGTGTTGCCTGTTTTTTATCTATTTTATATTGGTCATAGAAAATGGTGCAATTAAGCTTGCCGTTATAACTGGCAATAGTCATGCAAATAGGGTGCTGCCATGGCAACAGTTTTTTGCAGGCGTTTTGCGGCTCCGCCAGCATAAGTAAATAATGACATTTCCGGGTATATGCTGTTGATGAACTTAGCATCGCCGCTATTCATAATTCAGTGCATTTAGATATATTGCATTATTCGGGTTGCAGAAATCATAACATGGAGAAATAAAGATACATTTTCCCAGATCCTGACCGGTGTCTTGCCTGGGATGGGGTAATCATGAGGTGGTTTCGGTTCTCTTTGGTAACACCATCCTTATCTACGAAGTTGGATTTCTGCCGTTTGGTAATTTGCCAGCATTTGAGGAAAAAAGGCGTTTTAGGAGGTTTTCGAACCGAAAACGGTAAGCGTGTTGGATATTTCCATAGCTGATGTCCTTGATTCATCCAGATATTGCTTTGGTGCGAGCAGTAACAAATCCTGTAGAGGATAATCATTTGTGTGGGTCAAAGTACAGACGCATTGGGTATGGTCTCGAATGCTATTGCCAGTGTTGTTGCCTATAAGTGTTTATTTAACGTCATGTATCTTGGAAAAGATCATACAGAACCCCGTTCTCAGACTATAATGCATGCTACAAAATCAGGAACAGGAATTCCATGAAATTTGAAAATGTTGTCATTCAATCCCTGGCTGCAGTTGATGCGCCAATTCGTGTCACTTCGATAGAAATTGAAAAACAATTGGCACCAACATTCAAGCGCCTGGGAATACGTGATAACTTACTGGAAGATGTCTCCGGCATCGGCGCACGGCGTTTCTGGGAAGAGGGTACGATGCCCTCGGATGCAGCCACGATGGCGGCTGAAAAAGCGATTGAACAGGCTGGAATTGAACGCGATAAAATCGGATTAATAATAAACACTTCGGTTTGCCGTGATTTCCTTGAACCTTCAACCGCATGTATTGTGCATGGCAAGCTGGGCTTATCCACACATTGCATGAACTTCGATATCGGCAACGCCTGCCTGGCCTTCCTGAATGGCATGGATATAGCAGCGCGCATGCTCGAACGCTCACAAATTGATTACGCACTGGTTGTCGATGGCGAATCCAGTCGCCCGATTACCGAGGCCACCATCCAGCGGCTGCTGGGTAGTGATGTGGACGAACAACAGTTTCGTGCTGAATTTGCCTCCCTGACCCTGGGGTCCGGTGGTGTAGCAATGATCATGACCCGTAAGGAACTGGCCCCCGAGGGACATGCATATCTTGGTAGTGTTTCCCGTTCTGCTACTCAGTTTAATAATCTTTGCCACGGGCAGATGGACTGTATGGTAACCAACACCAAAGTGTTGCTTACCGAAGGTCTCAAACTGGCCGCAGAAACATTCCAGGTGGCTAAAAGTACTTTTAACTGGGTGCCCTCTGAACTGGATCAGGTGGTTATACACCAGGTTAGTAAAGTTCATACAGAAGCGCTAGTGCAACTGCTTGACCTGGATATCGACAAGGTGCATGCGATTTATCCGGAAATGGGTAATATCGGCCCGGCATCAGTACCTATTGTTCTTGCCAAAGCAGCTGAAGCAGGCCGGATGAAAAAGGGTGATCGTGTAGCACTGCTGGGTATTGGTTCAGGATTGAACTGTTCCATGGCAGAGATTATCTGGTAAGCAGGCAAATATCTTATGCGGCCTCCGGCAGAGCTTTATCCTTTTAGCAGTCATTACCTCAAAGTTCGAGATGGTTTAAAGCTGCACTACCTCGATGAAGGACCGCGTGACGCGCCACCCGTGCTGATGCTGCATGGTAATCCAACCTGGTCTTTTTACTATCGCAACCTGGTGCAGGCATTAAGCAGTCAGTTTCGCTGTATTGTGCCGGATCATATCGGCTGCGGCCTCTCAGATAAACCCGATGATGACAAATATGATTATCGATTGGCCAGTCGTATTGATGATGTCGAAACACTAATCAATCACCTTGGGATTTCACAACCGCTAACCCTGGTAGTGCATGACTGGGGCGGCATGATAGGTTGTGCCTGGGCGGTGCAGCGACCCGATTTAATCAGTAAGCTGGTCATCATGAATACCGCAGCTTTCCCCATTCCTGAAGATAAACGCATGCCACCGGCCCTCAGCCTGGTGCGTGATCTTAAGTTTGGTCAATACCTGACTACCCGGTTTAATGCATTTTCAGCAATTGCTGCCCGGGTGGGTTTTAAAAAGCCGGTGACAAAAGCCATCCGGGATGCTTATAAGCTGCCCTATGACACCCCGGCAAACCGGATAGCCACTGCACGTTTCGTGCAGGATATTCCCTTGAGTGAGAAAGACCAGGGTTTTGATATATTGCAGCGCACAGCTGAGAAGTTGCAGTTGCTGGCAGATAAACCCTGCCTGATCGCCTGGGGAGAAAAAGATTTTGTTTTTGATGCGCCCTTCCTGAATAAATGGTTGCAATACTTTCCCAATGCAGAAGTTCACCGCTACCCGGATTGCGGTCACTATATCCTTGAAGATGGCGGCACAGGATTGATTGAGACTATAAGCAAATTTATCAAAAACAAAGCTGACCCGGACTTATCCTCAGATTCAGGCCACAGCTGTGGCTAGTTACTGGGATGAGAATAAACACAATAATATAGCTGCTGCATTAAGCTGGCAGGCCGCTCAACAACCCGATACCATTGCAATTCACTTTCCCGAGGGCGGGTTTTTACGCCCGCTTAAGTATTCACAGCGTAGCTATCAGGAGCTTAATGAGCTGAGTAACTGTTACGCACGTGGCTTACTGGAATACGGGATTGAAGCAGGAACCAGAACCGCGTTGATGCTTACCCCGGGCCTGGATTTCATTGCTATGTTCTTCGCCATGTTCAAAGCCGGGGTTGTCCCGGTGTTGATTGATCCAGGTATTGGCATCAAACCACTCAAGCGCTGTCTTGAAGAAGCAGCACCTAGGGCATTTATCGGTATCACCAAAGCCCAGCTGGCACGTAAACTGCTGGGCTGGGCGAAACCATCCTGCCGGCAGTTTATAACAGCAGGACCCACGCTCGGTCTTGGAGGGATTAACCTCAAAACACTACAGCAGCTGGGTAGCCGTAGCTCGGGTGAGGTGCTGCATCTGCCTTCCTCTGAAGATATGGCAGCAATCCTGTTTACCTCAGGCAGTACGGGTTTGCCTAAAGGTGTGGTGTATCGGCATCGACACTTTAGTGCCCAGGTCGAAATGCTGAAAAATGCCTTTGACATCAGCCCAGGGGAAGTTGGCTTACCCACATTCCCACCATTTGCCCTATTTGATCCGGCGTTGGGGATGACTACGGTAGTCCCGCGCATGGATCCCACCAGGCCGGCGAAAGCCAATCCAGCATTATTGGTCAGGGCGATTGAAGAATTCCAGGTGAATAACATTTTCGGGTCCCCGGCCCTGCTGAATACACTGAGTCGTTATGTAGTTGATAAGGGCATCCAGCTGAAAAGTGTTCATCGGGTAATTTCTGCCGGCGCAGCGGTACCCATCCGGGTGATTCGGCGAATGCAAAAAGCCCTGCCAACTGATGCTGATATCCACACGCCTTACGGCGCGACTGAATGCCTGCCGGTTTGCAGCATATCCGGCCGCCAGATAACGCCGGAACTCCAGGACCAGTCGACCTCTGGGGGCGGAATCTGTGTCGGCTTTCCGGTCGCCCCGAACAGGATCAAAGTCATTGCTATAACTGACAGGGTGATTGAGGAATTAACTGATGCCGTGGAAATGGAAAACGGCAAAGCGGGTGAAATTATTGTGAGCGGCCCCAGCTGCACAGACAGTTACTGGAAACGCGAAGAGCAGACGGCATTGGCAAAAATAAAGGCTGCTGATGGCTGTACCTGGCATCGTATGGGTGATGCCGGAAGTCTCGATGAAAACGGCCGTTTATGGTATTACGGCAGGGTGGCACACCGTCTTGAAACCGATAAGGAAGTCCTGTTTGCGGATCGCTGTGAAGCTGTTTTTAACCCGCATCCCGAGTTGCTGCGTTCAGCACTGGTAGGTGTGGGCGAGCGTGGTGCCCAGATCCCAATATTATGTATTGAGCTCAAAGGCCGGCTTAGCCGGACTGCAAAGAAGCAGGTGCGCAGCGACCTAATGAATACTGCCCAGGCACATGGACTTACAAAAAGTATTAAAAAGTTTCTGTTTCATTCGGGGTTTCCGGTGGATATCCGGCATAATTCTAAAATTAATCGAGAGCAGCTGGCAGTATGGGCTGCTAAAAAATTGCAGGTGTAAAACTTGAAAATTTTAGTTACAGGTGGTGGTGGATTCCTTGGTAGTGCAATTTGCCGACAACTAATGGAGCTGGGTTATTCTGTGGTTGCCTACCAACGCAGGGCTGCTGATCAATTACAGGCATTGGGTGTCGAGATTGTACGTGGCGATATTACTGACCTGCCTAAGCTAACTGAAGCGGCACAGGGTTGTGATGCCATTATTCATACAGCCGGTAAGGCCGGTGTTTGGGGCGATCCTGCCGAGTACAGGAAAATCAATGTCGGTGGTACGGAGAATATTATTCGGGTTTGCCGCAAGCTATCAATACCTGTCCTGGTGCACACTAGCTCACCCAGTGTGGTTCACACCGGCGGTGATATTGAAAACGGTAACGAATCATTGCCGTTGGCAAAACATTTCAGTTCTGCCTACCCCGCCACCAAGGCTGAGGCAGAAAAAATAGTACTGGCGGCCAATGGGGATGACTTAAAAACGGTAGCATTAAGGCCCCACCTGATCTGGGGCCCGGGTGATCCACATATCCTGCCGCGACTAATCAAAAAAGTCAGGGGCGGCAAACTGTCACTACCCGCACCTGAAAAAATTATTGATACCATCTTTGTAGAGAATGCAGCACAGGCACATGTGCTTGCCTTGCTGGAACTGCAGGACCAGGCCCGATGTGCAGGCAAGCCCTATTTCATCACCAACAATGAACCTTTACCACAGGGTGAGATCATCCAGAAATTGCTTTCGGCCGTTGGGGTTGAAGCCAAAATACGTGCAGTTCCCGCGGGACCGGCCAGCGCAGTTGGTGCTATTTTTGAGATGGGTTGGCGACTGCTACCCTTGTCGGGCGAACCACCCATCACACGTTTTGCTGTAGAGCAGTTAAGTACAGCACACTGGTTTGATACCAGCGCTGCGGCTCGGGATTTTGGCTATCTGCCAAAAATATCTATTGCAGAAGGTGTGTTAGTGCTCCAAAAGTCAGGATTGAAGTAAGCAACACTGCTTATCAATGATTCCTTGATTCATGTCATTAGATGTACAAATATTGTCACTGTCTTTGGTTCAGTTTTGGTTTTAATTCTCTTATAGTTTCTCTTAGGTAAACCGATCCCTGCTGTTGCTGGTTTCGCTTGAACAATTATCAATTAGGATTCATTAAAGAGGAGTTTGTATGTCATTATTTCAACACAGTAAATTTTCAATTCTTATTATCAGTCTGGTTTTCGGTATCTTCACCAGTGCTCAAGTTTTTGCAAAAGATGATCCTTCAGAAAGCTGTGCCAGTGCAGCAGAATTATTTTCCGAGGGCGATATTGAAGGCGCTCTGGAGGAAGCACGCTGGTGTGTGACCCAATTGGAGCAGCTAAAGAAAAATGAAACCTCAGCCTATTTCAAAGATGAAATCGATGGCTATGAAGGTGGTAAGTTAAATTCCCAGCAAGCCATGGGGATTACGGTTATCGAACGCAGTTACAGTAAAGGCAGCGAGATGATTAATGTTTCCCTGACAGGTGGTTCATCCGGTGGTCTGAATAGCGCATTTGCAGCTATGGCTGCAATGGGCATGCAGGCAGCGCAGGGTGAAAAAGTCAGGATCCAAAGACGGAGTGCATTAGTTACAGATGAAGGTGACTCAACTTCGGTTGTAGTAACTTTAAAAAGCGGAGGCATGCTGACATTTGAGTCAAGTGAAGTCTCCAACGATGACCTGGTGGCCTTCGCGAAAGAATTTCCGGTCGCCGACCTGGATGACTCCATAAATTAAGCCTGGCTTCACAGGTCTTGATTTAAGCCAGCGCTTTAATTAAAGCGCTGGCTTTGTTGTTTTAACCAATATATTAAATAGGTATCTTTAAGATTGCTTAAAGAATTGAATTGTCGACCCCCAAATCTACAACGTCTGCATCCTGGGCAGGTCCTACGATACAGTGTGTTGTTTTTTCATCCAGGAAAATATCCTGATGCTCTGAAGTCAGTGTATTAAGTATATTTGAAACAATAAGGCAACCGGAAACTGTCGTTGCTTTAGCTCCAGCTATCGAGACACCAGTCGCGACCCCACCTGCAAATTTGTTTGCCGAAACCACGGCATTATCGATGTCCCTTAGGTGAATTATAAATCGGTTATCACCACTCAGCTGAAAGCGATTATCGGTTATGGATAAACTAACATCCTGAAGATTGCCTGAAAAATTACTCGTAATAGCAGCTCCCCTGAAGAAATTACTGGAGACTCCTACGGCATCTGAAAAAGTAAACTGATTGTTATGCACCACTACCCGGGTCTTTACCGGTGCGGTATTGGTTCGCGTCCCAATCTCGATCGCACCGATACCATTTAAATCTTCATTATTATTTTCACTGGTGAAAGTGTTGCCGGTAATTGTTGTTGACTGGTTAGAGTCTACTAACCAGATTCCACGATAGGTATTAACAAAGGCATTGAAGTTGAAATCAACCTGGGCACTGGCCCGCATTGTGCTCAGCACACCAATATCATAACCTGTGATGCTGCTTTGATTGAGCTTGAAGGTGCCCAGCAGGGTGTTTTTGCAGCTGCCGGATGAGCTCCAGCCTTCTGCTGAGGCTTCAATAGCTGCCTGGGTAAATGTACCGGACCGCTCAGGGCCAATTAGGTCGACGCGGTCAACTACAGCAAAAATCACATCATTTTTACAACTGAGATCAGCCCTGCTTGCGCCGGTAAAATGCACGATTGAAAGTATTTTGGTTTCCTGAATACAGGGCTGACCGGATATGATTGTCATAAACTTTAGCCTGGGTTCTCCGCCAACAAAAATAATTGCAGCGGTTCTTCTGCTTTCGTTAACAAAAGCAGCGCAATCAATACTGTTATCCATAATTGTCAGGTGTGTATCAGCACGTGTCGTGCCCTGCAAACTCCCTTTGAAATTCACTATTTGCAGGTTTGAAATTGCGAAGTCACCTTTGGCCAGCCTGACGACCGGTATTCCCTGTTCTACTGCTTCATCCAGGGCGCACTTTATATTGACGGTATCATCGGTGCCGGTGGGTGAGATATCTATCACTAATTGTGTGGGGTGTGGTACAACAAAATTGCTGTTGCAGTTGATTTCAATACCCGCAAACAGCGATTGAGGTAATAAAAAAAGCAATGCAGTGATTAACAGCCCCGAAAGTGTGTTATTTCCTGGATCGAATAGTGACATGATATCCCCTGTTTTATTAAAAAATGCAGTTCATGTGTACAAGCATCAAGATAAACTTTAAAAAAACATGCGCGAAGCTTGTTACCGCAGTGTACTCCTGAATAGGGTAAGTTTCAAAACTCTCACCACAGCCTAAAGAATATTTGTTGTTGAACGCTGTTACCGCGAAAATGCACGGGTAATCAGCCTGCCCAGTGATGAGGCTGGTTGCCTTAATAATAAAAACACCGACTTCTGAATGGATTGGCAATAGCATCGTAATCAATGCTATTGCCGATACCCTCAGTTATACACTCGGTTCTATATTGCGCCTGGGAATTGCTTAGTTTAGTTATAATCCTGTACTTATAGTATTCAGGCTAGACTAAGGTACATAGCACACTTGGATAACCAGATCATTCGACAGGACGAAAGGATTCAGTTATAGTTTCGCCGCAAGCAGGTGACTGTCCACTGGTGGGAGTCGGGCAAAGTATAAGAATAATTCAACAGGGGTTGAGCGTGCATACAAAATTATTTCTATCAACTTTTTTATCTAAAGTTGTTCTGCTAGCCATTTTGACTGTACCCATGCTATGCCATGGAGCTGGGCTGACCATACAGCCAGGAGCTGGGGTTAGCATTAATGGCGGTGGCATCAACCTGGGTTGTACAGACCTGGTTATAAATGGTGACCTAAATCTTGGCAGTGGCTATATTTCCGAGACAGCAGATATTATCCTCTCGGGGGGTAGCCTGGATGCAGGTACAGGTACAGTTATCCTTTCCGGGGACTGGACTAACAACGGTACTTTTACTTCATCGGCCAGTCAGGTAAATATTGTTGACGGTTGCTCCAGTCCCAGCTCACTTATCTCTGGAGATAATAACTTCTATTCATTTTCAGCAAGCTCTGCTACTGGAAAGGAACTGCAGTTAACGGCAGCCTCAAAGCAGGTATTTGCTAATGCGCTCAGCCTGCAGGGTGCAACAGGTATGCCGTTGCTAATTCGCAGCACTAGCCCGGGTGCACAGGCATTTTTCGAGTTGATGCCAACGGCAGCACAGAATATCGCCTATGTGGATGTTCAGGACAATAATGCATTAGCCGGCAGTTTGCTTGCTCCAGGATCACCGGCTGTATCAAATTCAGCTGATTCAGGGAATAATCTAAACTGGTTCCAGCGACCTTTTTCCAACATCCCCATACCAACACTATCCTTGCCAGCCTTGCTGCTGTTGATTCTTGCAATGTTGCTCGTTGCGTTCCGCAGTTTGCCCATATTTATTAATCCAGACAGGTAATTCACTTATGCTTCCTAAGCAAATTAATCGACTAGTATATTCACTCGGTATTCTTGTGTTCAGTTCAATTTTGCCGGTTACTGCTTTTTCCCAGGATATCAGTATTGAGCCTGATGCAGGTGGTGCGGTGATCTTAAACGGTGATGTACAGCTGCCGGGAATTGCTGCCACAGGATTGAATTCAAATGGCGTTTGCTACGATGCAGCCAATGGACAACTTACCAACTGTGATATGAGCATTGTTGGACCGGAAGGCCCAGAAGGCCCAGAAGGCCCAGAAGGCCCAGAAGGCCCAGAAGGTCCGATTGGGCCAGAAGGACCACAAGGTGTAGCGGGGGTTGATGGTGCGACTGGCCCCATCGGTCCCGCAGGGCCACGGGGTAGAGCCGGAGCTGATGGTGCAACTGGGCCCATCGGTCCCGCAGGGCCACAAGGTATAGCCGGAGCTGATGGTGCAACTGGTCCCATCGGTCCCGCAGGACCACAAGGCATAGCCGGAGCTGATGGTCCCATCGGTCCCGCAGGACCACAAGGTGCAACTGGTGCTATGGGTCCCGTTGGACCTCAGGGACCAGCAGGTACCTCAATTGTCGATGGCACCATTCCAGGTGATGTCTTAACCTGGGATGGTAATAACTGGATCGCCCGACGACCTGCAGCTACTCCCAGTGCGGCAAGTAGCATGCAGCCTTTTACCACCGTTAATTATATTATTGCTTTGCAGGGACAATTCCCGTCACGAAATGGAATTGCTAACCCGGTATTAGCCGAAATTATAATGTTTGCTGGTAATTTTCCACCTCTTAACTGGGAGTATTGTGATGGACAGCTTCTCAGTGTCAATTCAAATCAGTCATTATTTTCACTTATTGGAACCATCTATGGTGGTGATGGACAGACGACGTTTGGCTTGCCCGATCTGCGTGGCAGGGTTGCCGTACACACTGGTCGTGGTCCCGGTCTAACAGATAGACGTCTAGGGACAAAAGGCGGTACCGAGACGCATATCCATAATTAATAAATCTTAAAACTTACTGGGCCAGCATCCTTTGGTGCTGGCTTTGTATTATTTAGATACGGATAAAATGAGCAACTGGATTCAATTAAAAAGCAGAAGTTGTTGTGTCGTCTTATCAGCCTGCCTATGGCTTTCCCTGGGGCATGGAGCGGCTCTCGCAAGTGCTGACACAGTAGACTCAAACCTGTTTCTAAAGCTGGTCAGTGCACCAAAAATTATCAATACGAAGAAAAAGAAAACCCCCGTTGTAATCGCCATAGTTGATGATGGAGTCCGTACAGATCACCAGGATATTTTTAATTTTATTTGGCAAAACCCAGGAGAGAGTGGCACCAATAATGTTGATGATGATGGTAACGGCCTGATTGATGACCTGCATGGATGGGATGTAGCAGACAATAATAATGACTTGGGGCCACCAGGTGAGCGTCTTGCGGAGTTTTATCACGGTACCCGCCTGGCTGGAATCATCACAGCGGTTGCACGACAGGCTTATGCCGGTCAGGCTGCGGATTACATCCGGATTATGCCGGTTAAAGCAGTTTCAGACCAGGCTGAACAGCTGTATGTCAAAGCGGGATTTTCCGGGATTCAATATGCGATTAATGCGGGTGCAGATATAATTCTATGTTCCTGGACTATAGGCCATATATCTAAAGCAGAGGAGCATATTCTGGTTGAGGCTGCAGAGAAAGGTATCCTGATTATTTCATCTGCCGGCAATATACCCCAGGAAATGGAACAGTATCCGGCAGCCTATTCGCCTGTTCTGGCTGTGGCAGCGGCAGATATAACGGGCCGGAAAACAAAACAGTCTACCTATGGACAGTATGTTGATCTTGCAGCATATGGTGTGGATATTAGCAGTGCTGATTCAGTATCCACCAGTGCTTACGCTTTATCCTCCGGCTCATCCTATTCAGCCGCACTGGCAGCGGCAGCCGCAGCGCTTATTAAGTCTGAGCATCCCGGTTTTTCGGCTACTGAGATCACCGCTTGTTTGTTAAACTCGGCAAATCCAATGCCAGAGCAAACCAGGGAGCTGACCGGAAAAGTAGGTGCCGGGACCCTGAATATTGCTACTGCTCTGAAATGTGACTTACTCACCGGGCCGGGCAACAGGATCGAGACCTTATCAAAGAGTAAAGGTTTCCTGAACCTGAAGAACAACAGGCGCAAACGGACCACCTGGTCAATCCAGCCTGCGGGTGAATTCAAAGGCATTCGTTTTAATGCACACCAAATAAATAAGACTTCGGGTAAAGGCGTGCTAAAAGTGTATGCCGGTGCTTCAGATAAGGCTGAATTGTTTGCCGAGTACGCAATTGGAAATATTCCTGACACATTTTATCTCCCAGCCGATCGTGTGTTTGTAGTTTTGGAAGGTCGCCGGAAGAAACTGGATGCTGGTGTTTTACTGGAATATGAAATAGAAATCATTAATTTCAGCACACTTTATTGCAGTGGACAAAAGAAAATAATAAAACAAGGATCCCTGGATGATGGCAGTGGCGATAATACATATTCACCTGCCAGTGATTGTAAGTGGTTAATCACTGCACCGAAAGGGAAAGTTATTCGGCTGGATTTTAGTGAATTTGACACAGAAGCCAAAACAGATTTTATTTACTTTTTTGATGGCACGGGAACTCATGCAGATATAATCGGTCGGTTTAGCGGTCCGGAAATACCGCCAGAACTAACAAGCTGGCATAATCAGCTGCTCGTCTGGTTTGTTACCAACGGCCAGCTTGAGGGCCAGGGCTGGAGAGCAAATATACACTTTGTTGATCCAGCTAAGTAAACCAGGTGGTCTATTGATTCGATTCTCTAATATGGCACATAATGAACCTTAGATGGGGCCTTCAGTTTAACTGCAGATGCAATAGAATAGTGTTGTGAGAAGCTATAAAGTCATAATTATCGGCAGTGGATTCGGTGGTCAGTGTGCTGCTATCAATCTATTAAAACAGGGCATCACCGATTTCATAATACTTGAACGGCGTGATTTTATTGGTGGTACCTGGTGCCAGAATAATTACCCCGGTGCCGCAGTGGATGTACAGTCACCCTTGTACTCCCTTTCTTTTGAGCCCTACCCGTGGACACAGATGTATGCCGGGCGGGCAGAGTTGGAGCAATATACCAACCTGGTTATCGACAAGTACCAACTGCGCGAGAGGATTAAAACCTGCTGCAATGTTGTTTCACTGGAATGGTGCGAACAGCAAAGCGTTTGGGAAATACATGTCGAAGGAAGGGGCTTATACCGTGCCCAGTTCATTATCAATGCATCGGGGCCACTAAGTACTCCGGTTATTCCAAATTTTAAGGGCAAGGAAAAGTTTGAGGGTAAGTCATTCCACACCAACGACTGGGATCTGGATTATGACTATAGCGATAAAAAAGTAGCCATTATCGGCAGTGGTGCCAGTGCGGCACAGGTGATACCTGAAATTGCCCCGGATGTTGATCACTTATATGTGTTCCAGCGTTCACCCCACTGGGTACTGCCGCGCCCGGATTGGGTGTTTACTGATTTTCAGCGTAAATTACTTGCGCTGAAATGGGTGCATAAGGTCGTAAGAACCAGTATTTACTGGGTGCTTGAGGCCAGAATTATTGGTTTTAAATATTCAAGGTGGGTATTGAACTATATTGCCGGGGATAAGGCTAAAGCCTTTATTCGAAAACAGATTAACGACCCGCAACTGCAACAGCAAGTTACCCCCGACTTTACTATTGGCTGTAAGCGGGTCATCTTATCCAGTGCTTTATACCCAGCTTATTGCAGAGATAATGTGAGCCTGTTCAGCAAAGGCCAGGGAATTAAGGAAATCACCAAAACGAGTATTTGTACTGAAGATGACCGGGACATAAAGCCGGACCTGATTATCTATGCAACTGGTTATGATGCCACCGACGGCGTGATTTCCTATCCGGTGCTGGGGAAGAATAAAAAGAGCCTGGGTGATTTTTGGCGGGATTACCCTCGGGCGTATTTAGGTACCACTATTCCGGATTTCCCCAATCTTTTTATCGTGACCGGGCCGAATACAGGCATCGGTCATACTTCGGCCATTTTTGTGATTGAATCACAAATGCTCTATATAATAAAATGTATTAATTCGACATTAAAAGGCGGCTATAAAAGCATTGAGGTACGTGCCGATGCTGAAGAGAACTATACCCGGATGATCCATGCTGAAATGAAGAAGACCGTCTGGGAAACCGGTGGCTGCAACAGTTGGTATAAAAGCAAAAGCGGGAAAGTGATTGCCATGTTTCCCGGCTTTAGTTTTAGTTACCGCTGGTTGGCCCGGCGGTTTAAAAAAAACCATCACATATTTACATAGCTAATAGCATTCTGAGTTTAGCTAATCTGTATATCCTCATAGGGAGATTCCAGGTCCAGGCTTACTTGCTTACCCGCTATGGTGATTTCCCGATCTGAAATTTTCACATCATCACCATCCAGAACACCATGATCAAATTTATACACGGGACTTTCGCTACCGGCAATCATTCTTTCATCGTAGGCTAACTGTTGTTTGCGGACGGATTCATTGGCATTTTCCCAGGCCTTCCACTCGCTGGCAGAATAGCGTTGCTGCAACATTTTTTTCACTGTATCCGGACTGAGCAGGGCGGCTGAGGCATTGTTGCCGCCAAAGCCCTTGGAATTTAATATGCTGTACTGAAGGTTTTTGGGATCGACCTGCTGATGGTCGGGGTTGATTGAAAGTTTATCGTGGCTAATATCTGCTGCGACTTCCTCAATCGAGTGAATCCCGGGAATCCAGCCATGCTGCCAGATTCCCAGGGTGGCGGTGAGCTGATCCCCCGCAGCTGAGCCGAGCGAGTGGCCCAGGTAGCTTTTGATTGCCGCTACCGGCCATGCATCAATGCCGAAGGCCTTCGCAGTTTCATTGAGTATATGTGTTTCGGTCACCCGGTTTTGCGGGGTACCGGTGCCGTGAGCCTGTACCATGCCATTATTACGTATAGCATTCCCTCCAAGGATAGCGCGAGCTGAGGCGACAGCTTTTGCCATGGTGATGTAATTACCTATCCCCGGCCCGGCAATCGATTTCTTATAGCCGTCGGCATTAATAAAAACATCCAATGGGGAGGCAAACATCGTTGCACCCAGTTGCATGGCCAGCTGGTCATCAAACAGCACGACCATTTGTGATGACTCGGCTACGGTAAAACCACAGTTTTCTGCAAATGGCCTGCAGGCACGTCGATAGTCTGGTTCAATATCGGGGGAGAGGCCATCTAACTGGCGCAAACCCCTGTCGCTGGCCAGTGCGCCCATCGCGTGGTAACCATCCATAACCTCCGGGTTAATCGGGGTTTCAGTAGAACCGATAAACGCAACCCGGCTGCGACCGCTGCGGATATCTTCAATTCCGTGGCGCAGGTTATACAGGAATGAGGCACAGGCACCGAGACTGGCGCCGGTCGAGCCCATGGTTCCGAGTACATAGGCATTGATGAAGTCGGCTGGCATTTCCGCCAGTCCCAGCGGACAGTTTTTAGAACTGACCTTGAGGCCGTTGCTGCGGGCTTTGAGCATGCCGCCGGCACCGGCCGCATCCAGTTGTCCCATGGCGCTGCCGGCATAGACACTGACTTCATCAGCCGAAACATTCGAGAAAATAGTATCCAGTTCAATACCAATACTGCCCAATGCATCAGATGCCGCATACACCATCATCTGCAGGGCGCGCGGGTGGCTGCGTGAGGGATAGAGTTTTCCCGGGTCAAAACCCGTAGGCAGCTGTCCGGCAGCTTTAACATCAAATTCGCGACGTGTGGGCAGGAGGAAATTCTGTTCACCGTCTATCTGCACGTGCAGGTGGGTATCTGAAAGCGGTGATACCTGCCAGTTTTCCGGTATATGCTCGGGTAAATTCTGTTTTTTCAGGTTAAAGCTGAACGCTTCGTCCTTGCTACTGGCTGAAATACGCCGGTTCCAGGGGACGGCATTTACATCGAAGTGGCTGGTTTCAATCCGGCGGACCAGGCTGTGATCGAGGAGGTATTGTTGATCTGCGCTTGCTGGATCCATCCCCATCAGTCTGGCCAGTGCACTTAAACTGCGTTCACGTACAGCGGTGGGGAGAACCGATTGCACCATGCGGTTATAGGCATGGTGGCCGGAGGCCCGGCCCGCTGCATTGATCCCGCCGAAGCCAACTATTACTGGTAGTCTCTGGATACTCATCTTGTTCTCACGCCTGGTTTGTGTGGGCACAGTCTAAGCCGATGAAATTATAAACCATAGGATATATAAGACATTAAATATGGCATATCAGACAAATATAATTTAGTATTGAGATCTTATGTTTACTGTCGCAGCCATTATTTATCCGGGCGCTCTGGCGAGTAGTATTACTCTGCCTATGGAAATTCTTCAGGCTGCCAGCCAAATGGCCGCTGCGAATAGTCGCAGTAGTCAACCACAAGTGCGATTCCTGCTTAGTGCACCGACCACAGATGCAATAAAACTTGCCAGCGGTATCAGCCTGAAGCCGGACCTGAGCCTGGAAGACCTGCCGCCCCTGGATATGCTCCTGTTGCCTGCTATCTGGCGTAATCCGCAACCTACCATTACAGCAGCAAAAGACTGGTTGGGGTACCTGCCCGAACTTGCTGCCAGGGGTACCAGAATTTGCAGTGTTGGGACTGCAAGTTGCCTGCTGGCAGAAGCTGGTTTGTTGACTGGCAGGCCGGCAACGACACACTGGAATTATTTCAAACAATTCACCAGGCGTTACCCCGATGTAGAATTGAAATCCCGTCATTTGATTACTGAATGCGATGGAATATATTGTGTTGGCAGCGTCAACTCCATCGCCGATGTGATGGTTCACATTATCGAAGAATGGTTTGGTGGCCGAATGTCCAGGGCGATTGAGAACCAGTTTTCACCGGAAATTCGCCTGTCATTTCGAGGTGCAGCCTACCAAAGTGAGCCTGACAGCTCGCATCCTGATGAACTCGTACTCGAAGGCCAGCAGTGGCTACGGGAACATCTAGACCGGGCAGTCAGCATTGCTGAACTTGGCGCATACTTGAAGATTACCAGTCGCAGCCTTAATCGCCGGTTTAAAACAGCCACAGGCTATAGCCCACAAGCCTGGCTGCAGTCTCAGCGGATTGCCAGGGCAAAAGGCTTGTTGCGGCACAGTAATCTGGCTGTTAGCGAGATTGCATGGCAGGTTGGGCTGCAGGATGTCAGTTATTTTTCCCGGTTGTTTCGTCGCCATTGTGAGATGACCCCGTTACGCTACAGGGAGATGGTCAGAGGTAAGTTATTTGCCCCTGAGACTGACCCTGCGGATTAATCGGCTGGTGATTTAGCCGTGACGGGCTGTTATGCTGTTTAACCTGAACTGCCGGATTAAGATCAACTAATGCCTGAACTGCACTTGCAAACATTACAGCAAGCCTTTCCGCCCAGGCGTCTATCCATACTGCTGGCGATTGTGGTTGCACTTACACCCTTTGCTATCGATATGTATCTCCCAGCGATGCCGGCAATGGCAGTGTATTTCGCTACCAGTATCGATCAAATTGAAATCTCCATGCCACTGTTCCTGATTGGTTTTGCATTGGGGCAAATTATCGGTGGGCCGGTATCTGATAACTACGGGCGCAAGCCTATCGGTATTGCCGGCTTCACATTATTTACTATTGCCAGTGTGATGATCCTGTATGCGCCTACAGTTGAATCTCTCTGGGTGTTGCGATTTGTGCAGGCCTTCGGCGGGGGCTTTGGGGCGGTTATTGCGGCCGCGATTGTGCGCGATTTATACGATGGTAAAGACAGTGCAAAAATTTTCACCCTGATTGGTCTAATCATGATGGTTGCACCATTGATCGCGCCAGCGGTTGGTTCATTAATGCTGGAAAGTTTCGGTTGGCAATCAATTTTCGTGGTGCTGGCAGTTTATGCGATTGTACAAGTCGTGATTATCGGCCTGTTATTGCCGGAAACCAAAACCCTGCGGCTGCTGCGCGGTCATCAACGCGCCGGTCCGAGAGAGGTTTTAGGGATATATAAGATGATTATTACCCGTCGCCAATCCCTGGGCTATCTACTATGCCAGGCCTTTGTGGTCGGTAGCATGTTTGCTTTCCTTACCGAAGCCTCCTTTATGTATATCGAATATTACGGCGTCAGCACCAGTAAGTTCCCGATATTATTTGGTGCCAATATTATAGTGATGATGTTCTTTAACCGTTTGAACGCCAGGCTGCTGGATCGCTACAGTTCGCGCCAGCTGTTAAGGCTGGGGATTACAGTGCAATTAATCTCTGTTAGCTTGCTATTGTTACTGTACATCACCGGCAACCTGAGCCTGTGGAGTAATGTATTATTGATCATGTTTTCAGTCGGCCCCCTGGGTATTATTGGTCCTAATAACATGGCCAGTTTCCTGCATTGTTTTTCCAAAAACAGTGCCACGGCCAACGCCGTCATGGGTACCCTGCAATTTACCCTCGGTGCCGCTATCGGTATGGCGGTTAGTCTGCTGCATACAGGTACCTTGCTGCCACTGTTCACTATTATGTTCTTGTCTACACTTACGGCATCTCTAGTGCTGCGTATCTCGCCAAAAACTACGGCTGGATAGCTTTTTTGACTACAGATATAAACGTTACCCTCGCGTCATTCCGGCGAAGGAGGCTGTGCTAAAACTCCTGACCTACGGTAGGTTTTAGCTGCCATGCGCACTTACTTTTCCGATATTCATTTTTTGTATCCG
>JADFVZ010000038.1 GCA_015222805.1 Pseudomonadota bacterium | reverse complement strand
CACAGGACGGCGTATGACCCATACGCAATGGAAACAAAACAAGGAACACGGCACGTTGTTCTGGATGCGGATCATTATCTGGCTTGCGCGACATACCAGCAGAGGCTTTGCCCTGATACTGTTGCACCCGATTAGTTTTTATTTTTTGTTAACGGCAAGCGAAAGCCGCAAAGCGTCCCTGGATTTCCTCGGGCGGACGCTTGCCCGACCGGTTGGCTGGCGGGACTTTTATCACCATGTATATGTGTTCTCCACAACATTACTTGACCGGGTTTTTTTATTCACCGGCAGGGTTGATGAGTTTGATGTGGAGGTTTCCGGGGCCGAAGAAATCCTGGCATACCTGCAGCAAGGGCAGGGCTGTTTGCTGTTGGGTTCGCACCTGGGAAGTTTTGAAATTATGCGTGCGATGGGAACGCAGCGCCAGCCGGTTGAGTTTGGTTTACGGATTTTAATGCATGTTGATGAGTCAGAAAAACTGCCGCTATTGCTGAATGAACTTGCACCTGAAATGGCAGAAATCATCATCCCGACTGAAAAACCCGATACCATGCTCAGGGTGAAAGAAGCCCTCGATAGTGGTTGTCTGGTGGCCCTGTTGGCCGACCGGGTTTGCGGGCATGAAAAACACATGGCCTGTGACTTCCTGGGTGACCGGGCACACTTTCCCATGGCTCCAGCACAACTGGCGCTTGCGCTTAAAGTACCGGTGTTCAGTTTTTATGGAATTTATGCAGGTGGCAAACACTATCGGATTCAGTTTAATTTACTTGCTGAAGCTGCAGATATCCGGCGTGAGCAACGAAATGCATGGATGGAAATGCTGACGCGTAAATACGCTGATGAACTGGCTGAAAAGGCGACAGAGTCACCATTCAACTGGTTTAATTTTTATGATTTCTGGAAGCATGCCGAAGATAAAGAAAATGCAGAAAACCAGTAATAGCCTATTTGCATTGTTTATCCTGTTGACGGGGTTGTTCATGCCGTTACAGGTTCAGGCAGAATCAGTTACACCTTATTCTCTGGATGAACTGATGCAGGCGTTGGCTGATAACGGTGATAGCAAAGCACGCTTTACTGAGACCCGTAACAGTCGTTTGACCCGTAAACCGGTTGAATCCAGCGGGGTGTTAGAGTTTATTTCGCCGGATGGACTGGTTCGACACATTAGTCAACCCAGGGAGATGCTGTTTGAGGTGCGTGGTGACAAAGTCACCATAGAGCGCAATGGAAAACGACAAACGCGCTCGCTGTATCAATTAGGTGCAGCACAGGCTTTCATTGAGTCTTTGCGTGGCACGCTCGCAGGTGATCAGCAGGTCCTGGAGGCGTTTTATAAGCTACAGCTTAATGGCGACCTTCAGTCATGGAAGCTCACACTCAGTCCACTGGAAGCTGAGCTGGCGAAGAAGATTAGCCGGATTCAAATTAAGGGTATTATTCTCAAGCCTACAATTGAGTCTAAATTGCAGCAACGGGCCAGAGTAAGCAGCATCGAAGTCCATGAGAAAAATGGCAGCATCACCCGCACGATCCTTGAGGAGATCAGGTGATCCCGCAGTTGCAGTCACGTCATCGCTGGACGGTGTTGTTCTGGCTGGTATTGGCGATTGTTGCCAGCCTGCAGGTTTTTGCCCGCACCAGCTGGCAAACGGATTTAACGGCTTTCCTGCCGCAGGCGGATACCCTGCCGCAACAGATTTTAATGGCTGAGATCAGGCGTGGAAATAGCAGCCGCCTGTGGATGATCGGCCTGAGTTCCGGTTCGTCCCGGGAAAAGCCTGATCTGGCAATGGCAAGTCAAATGCTGCTGGCTGAATTAAGCACTGGCGATTCTTTCAGCAGCGTACAGAACAGTAGTCGGCAATTTGATCCCGCCAGCCGGGACTTGCTGTTTCGGTATCGTTACCTGCTGCAGTCAGAACCAGATGATTTTTCAGTCGACAGTTTGAAGCTTGAACTGGAAGAGCGCCTGTTGGAATTGTCGATGCCGATTGCGGTATTTAAACAAGATTTGATGAGCAGTGATCCCACCGACAATTTTTTAGATCTGCTTGAAAGACTTGAAGCCGGACTACCGGCGGCAAATCTTAAGCAACACAATGGCGCCTGGTTCACAGATGATGGTACGACCGCATTGCTTTTTGCCCGCTCCGTCAGCAGCAGTATGGATGCGGAGGGTCAGGCATTTGCATATGCTGAACTGCAGCTTGCAGTAAACACTATGCGAAGTCAGGTTCCGCAGGGGAATTCGATACTATTAGAATTAGCCGGGGCTCCCCTGATTGCACTAAAAACAAGTGAGCAAACCCGGGCAGCCAGTATCAGGCTTTCAATCTGGGCGAGTGTTTTTATGATTTTACTGCTTTTGCTGGCCTATCGGAGTCCGGCAGCGGTGTTTATGGCTTCATTGCCACCGTTGCTGGCAATATTGTTTGCAACTGCTGTTAGCTCGTTGCTATACCCTACGATGCATGTGCTGACCATTGCCTTTGGCATAACCTTACTGGGGGTAGCACTTGATTATCCAGTACATGTTTTAAGTCACCAGAAAGCCGGTGAAAGTTTACGCGAGTCCGCCCGCCGGATCTGGCCTACCTTGCGGATTGGCGTGTTGACAACTATCTTTGCCTTTGCAGCCTTAACCTGGTCCGACTTTGAGGGTATTGTCAGGTTAGGTGTGTTTTCGATCGCTGGATTGATAACCGCAGCATTAGCCAGTCGTTACCTGCTGCCGGTAATCGCAGAACTGCCGGGTTTTAAACAACGAATTAACCCCGCAGGTCTGGGACGCTTGCAAGTCTTACCCGATTTTCATATACAACCAATGCGGCTTGCTGTTGTTGGCTTAATCTTTTTGATCTTACTAGGTTTTGGTGTGTCTAGTTCAATTACCTGGTCAGATGATATCGCTGCACTGAGTCCGGTTTCAAGTAGCCTAATCCAGCAGGAACAGCAACTGCGTTCCAAGCTGCACTTGCCTGAGCCGGGTGCCCAAATCCTGTTATACGCTGAGAGTATTGATGAGCTCCTGTCACGTGAACTGGCGCTTATGCCGTTACTTGAACGGGCCAGGCGCGACCGCCTGATTGGCGACTGGGAAATGGCAGCCACATTATTGCCTCCAATTGAGCAACAGTATCAGCGTCAGCAAAGGTTGCCCGAAGAGGGAGAACTTCGGCAAAAACTGAAACTGGCACTTGAAGACCTGCCATTTGTTGCTGCTGCATTTGATGATTTTATCAGTGATGTTGAACGCTCGAAGCACCTGGCACCGCTGACAGTGGAAATGTTCGTCGATACGCCCCTTGCTGAGTGGCTGGATAGCTTAATCATTGACCTGGGGGCGATTGAAAATGGTGCGACTGGATTTGGTGGAATTGTTCGTTTTACCGGCCTTACAGATGTCACTGCTCTTCAGGAGCGCGTGCAGTCATTGGCATTACCCCAGACCTGGCTACTGCAGACACGCAACGAAGTCAGTCTTTCCCTGCAAAAATTTCGGCTTAAACTCTCACAGCTATTATTCGTTGCCGCTGCAGTTATTGCCCTGGTATTAGTTTTGCTGCTACGTCAGCCTGCAAGGGTGTTGCGTATACTGATGGTCGTTACTGCAGCCGTCATGGGAGCCGCCGGTATCAGCTGGCTACTTAGCGGCAGCCTGAACCTCCTGCACCTCTTATCGTTAATTCTGGTTGCCGGGATCGGGATTGATTATGCTTTGTTTTTTACCCGGGGTTTCAAGCAGCCTCATCAGGCAACAGCAGAAAAAGCGGCTACACTGCATGCCTTGCTGGTTTGTTTATTATCCAGTACAGCTGTTTTTTTCCTGCTGGCAACCTCCGGTATCAAAGTGCTGGAATCCATCGGCATGGTGGTAACTGCGGGTGTTATTCTTGCGTTCACCTTTTCCCTGCTAGCAGGGTTCAGTATGAATCGATTTGGCACTGAAGAAAAACCCATTTACAATAAAAACCCATGATGCAAACTTCGCAATTAAAACCTTTGCTGGCACTTAGCGCATATACCCTGAGTACCCCAATGGGTCTTGGCAATCAGGCCAATTATCAGCGCCTATTGCAGCAAAAATCCAGCTTGCGCAAGAATGACCTGGGTGGTGTTGACTTAGACACCTGGATTGGCCGGGTAGATAGGGTAGAATCGCAACAACTACCTGAAGGATTTGCTGACTGGACTTCACGCAATAACCAACTGCTTGAACTGGGCCTGCAGCAGGATGGTTTTATTGATGCTTGCAAAAACCTGTTGCAGCGCTATGGTAGCGAGCGTATCGGCTTGTTTGTGGGTACCTCAACTTCCGGTATCCAGGCCGCTGAAGCAGCTTATGCAGCAGTCAAGCCGGGAAGTAGCGGCCCGGATTTCAACTATCGCAGGACCCAGAATTTATATTCTGCCAGTAGTTACCTGCGTGAAAGGCTGGGGATAAAAGGCCCCGGTTTAACCATTTCTACCGCCTGTTCTTCTTCTGCAAAAATATTTGCGGCCGCACATCGTCATATAGTCTCCGGCCTGTGTGATGCGGCGATTGTTGTTGGTGTGGACAGCCTCTGCCAGATGACCCTGTACGGGTTCAATTCCCTGCAGCTGGTTTCTGCACAGCGCTGCAAGCCGGCAGATATGGACAGGGACGGAATTAATGTCGGTGAAGCCATGGCGGCGGCAATCCTGGAACCGGTCACTGAAACACCAGGGCTGTGCCTGCTGGGTTACGGTGAAAGCAGTGATGCCTGGCATATGTCGACACCGCATCCGGAAGGTGCAGGTGCAGCACGGGCAATGCAT
>JADFVZ010000037.1 GCA_015222805.1 Pseudomonadota bacterium | reverse complement strand
TTGTGGACGGGAAACAAACCTGAAACACAGGCCGTACTGGCTAGCTTGAGGCCTTAATTTGCACCTGGGTTTACACCAGTGTTTGCGCTAAATATTGAAAAGAACGAAATATTTCAAAGATTAATTCTCACCTGACGGGTGTCCTTGTTTAGTCCATGTTCAGCTGGCAACAAGGTTTCCAGTTGCTGTATATGTGCCGGGCTTAAATTATCCCAGCGATTACGCAGGTCCTGCCAAACGCGAACTTGAAAGGTTTTTGCAACAGAAGTGAAAGGCACCCGGCCCAGGTGGCCACGGTAAAGTGCTCGGTTTCTATTAAAAGCCTTTTCGTTATACATGCTTTCCCTAATTTCCAGATGCTGTTGATATGCCGAAAAATTCTGTTGCATCAAGGGTACAAAAAAATCACAGACCCACTTCAGAACAGGTACTAAATCAGTATGTAGCTTAATGGCTGAAGTCTTGTTTGCAAAATTTTTGCCACTGTTTAACCGTTGAATCCAGCTGGCAGTATGGGGTGCCTCCCCCTGTATCATTTTCCATGCTGCGGGGTCTGACATGTTCATAGCAATTTGACCATATACACTTGCATCTGCCAGGGTGATTGCCTCTCCAAACAAAAATTCACGACTGGATAATATGGGTTCCAGGGATGCCAGTAGTTGCCCATAGCTACCTTCAAGAAATTGATGGGTAGGTGGGAATTTTTCTCGTGATGGGGGTTGGCGATCAGCAGGTAGATCCGCGTATTGACCTGCGGCGGTATCAGCAACACTAAAAAGGTAGGGCATACGTCGAACCTGACGGGCAGGAAATGCCTTGCGTAGAACAAGGGCCATTGGTCCCATTAACAGTCGCATTTCCCGGCTTAATCGCATCCCGGCCGTGTTGTCCCTGGCGGCAATCGCCCAACGATGATGATGTACCAGGTATAAGCCTACTTCATCCATTGCTTCATCAATCAAACGAATCACGAAATCCACTACTGGATTACCTGATGCCAGTAAGCATTGGCATTGCTCGTAGTGCTGGTGCAGCCAATCCCCGATCGCTGTCGAGTCGTAGAGGTTTTCACCATCTGGGCCAAATAAAAAAGGAACTGCTGGATATTCGTCCAGCACGGTTTTTTTAGGCCAGGTTAAGTTTTGCTTTCCAGCCCGCAATTGGCGTAATCGACGATTTAGCTTATGAACTTTGATTAGGCCACCTGTTGATGGTTGCCATTCATAGGGAAGTCCCGCCTGCTTCAGCATTAGCTCAATCTTTAGTGCAAATGGAGAAAGCTCTGACGACCATAATACCCACGGTGTCTGGATGTCCAAGATTGTCGCCTTTTCAAATTTCAATTTAGCAAAAACATAATGCTACGCCATTTACCAACACCTGCAAAATTCATACCTGTAGGCGCCTGCGCCCCAGCGACGGGGTTAAATTTCCCGGGCAAAGGAGCAATGAACCCAGCCAAACAGCAGCAGTAAAAAATGGAAACATTTGAAGGTAATTTGATAAATTACCCCATAGTACCCCCGAGTTGATAGTGTAGTGACTAGTTTTATACACTAGCCAATAACACATACATTAAAAATATAAAATGACTACAAGCAATACGCTGCTAACATGTCAGGCTTGAGGAAAAAGATCATGCCACAGATCTACGAATTTGAGTAAGCGAACTAAGCACAAGCAGCAAGCCCTGGAGGATTAACAAAACGGCAAATAGCGGAATCAACGATTTAAGCACCCACACTAGCGGCAGTCCACCCGCTTCTCTTGATCCTTCGTGCACTGCCCATGATGCACCGACATAATCCCAGCTGCCCAGCAATATAAAAACGGCAAAAGGCAGCAGGAAAACCAGGCTTCCCAGCAGGTCTACCCAGGCCTTACGGCGCACACTGGCATCACGATAAAAGATATCTACCCGTACATGCCCGTCTTCAGACAAGGTCCAGGCAGCGGCGAGCATAAACACCAGCGCATGCAGGTAAGTCACGCTTTCCTGCAGTGCAATCGAACCCGCGTTAAATACATAACGTTGCACCACAACCAGGAAAATCAACAGCACCATTGCCAACACCAGCCAGGCAACTCCGCGACCGATCTTACTGATAATGAATTGTAGCTTTTCCACTTCTAAGCAGTATCTCTGACTGGCTTGCCTACCACTCTTTAAGTTTCCACATATGCGGAACTACCGGGTTCATACCGTTTTCATTTGGCTGCAACTCCAGGTAACCATCACCATTCAGGTCCATGTAGTAATAAGAAACACCTTTAATCGGGGTAATCTTAACCATGTAAAGCCTGCCGTTTTGCCGGTACTCTTCGATAATTTTACCTTCCTCTGTATGAATGCTTACCACTGGCGGTTCTTCATCACTGCGGACTTTCGGCGGCAGGGGTTCCGGGATCGGCGGCGGGGGCGGCGCCTCAGTGATGGGTTTGTTTTCCTGTGCCAAACCTGTGGCTGACAACAACAGCAACGCTGCGCCAAAGGTTAACAACAATAATTTCCGTGTGTTCTGCATAGCAACTCCCCTGTGGGGTAGAATCATTCCTGTTCTTAGAATAACAAATCTACCCACATACGGTAAGCACTCCATGACAAGTAAGCACCCTGATTCAGAGAATTCAGACACACTCTACCTGGTAGACGGATCTTCCTATCTCTATCGGGCATTTCACGCACTGCCATCCCTCACCAATAACCGTGGCGAAGCAACCGGAGCTATATACGGTGTTGCCAATATGCTTCGCCGGTTGCTGAAAGAATCCAGTCCGCTGCGGGCAGCTGTTGTGTTTGATGCCAAAGGTAAAACCTTCCGGCATGAGCAATATGCCGAGTACAAAGCCAACCGCCCACCCATGCCTGATGAGCTGCGTGAACAACTGGAAGGCCTGAAAATGCTGGTCAGGACCATGGGCTTCCCGCTGCTCGAAGTCAGCGGGGTTGAGGCCGATGATGTAATTGGCACACTCTGTGAGGAGGCAGCAAAACAGGGGATCAGCTGTGTGGTTTCCACCGGTGATAAAGATTTGGCACAACTGGTAAATGCCGGAGATAAAACCAGCGTAACGCTGGTGGACACGATGAAAAACGCCGTACTCACACCTGCTGCGGTAGTAGAAAAATTTGGGGTTTCCCCGGCGCAGATTATTGATTACCTGGCACTGGTTGGCGACAGCTCCGATAACATTCCCGGGGTACCAAAAGTTGGCCCTAAAACTGCGGTTAAATGGTTGCAGCAATACGGCAGCGTGGATGAAATCATCGCCCACGCAGAAGAATTTAAGGGCAAGGTCGGTGAGAACCTGCGTGAATTCCTGCCACAGTTGCCGCTGTCACGCGAGCTCACCACAATCAAACTGGATGTACCACTGGATGTCAGTGCAGATAAATTATTCATGCAACCGGTGAATGAAAAAGACCTGCTGGAAATCCTGCAGCGTTATGATTTTCATCGCTGGGCAGATGAACTGGGGCGAGATGGAGATGCTGGACCCGGGGCAGATTCACCTGCTGTAAAGACCTCCTACACCACCATCTTTAATACTGAATCACTCAAACACTGGCTACAAAAGCTTGGCTCTGCCGAACTGTTTGCCTTCGATACCGAAACCACCAGCCTGAATTATATGCAGGCAGAGATTGTCGGCCTGAGTTTCGCCGTTACTGCAAATGAAGCCGCCTACCTGCCGCTCGCGCATAACTATCCCGGCTGTCCACAGCAACTGGACCGTGATGAAGTACTGCAACGCTTCAAACCCCTGCTGGAAGACCCGAATAAAGCCAAACTCGGACAACACCTGAAATATGACCGTAATGTATTGCTCAATCATGGCATTGAGCTGAATGGTATTAGTCATGACACCATGCTGGAAAGTTATGTACTCGACAGTACCGGTGGGCGCCACGATATGGACTCGCTCGCCAGGCGCAACCTCGGCAGGGATACGATTAAATTCAGCGATGTTGCCGGTAAGGGCAAAAACCAGCTGACTTTTGATCAGGTAGAGATTGAAAACGCCGGACCCTATGCGGCAGAAGATGCCGATATCACCCTGCAGCTGCATCAACATTTATGGCCACAGCTGCAACAGCTGCCCAGCCTGGAAAAACTCTATCAGGAACTGGAAATCCCGCTGATACCGGTACTATCACGCATGGAAACCACCGGTGTACTGATTGATGGCGCCTTATTACGCAAACAAAGCCAGGAGCTGGCAAAAAAAATGCTGGCACAGGAGCAACGCGCTTATGAGCTGGCTGGGCACAATTTTAACCTGGCATCTCCCAAACAACTGCAGCATATTTTATTTGAAGAACTGGAATTGCCGATTATCCGTAAAACCCCGAAAGGGCAGCCTTCCACTGCCGAAGACGTACTCACTGAACTGGGGCAGGATTATGAGCTGCCGCGACTGATCCTTGATTACCGCAGCACTTCCAAGCTCAAATCAACTTATACAGATACCCTGCCCGAGCGAATCGACTCGCACAGCGGCCGGGTACATACCAGCTATCACCAGGCCGTGGCGGCTACCGGCAGGCTGTCTTCATCAGAACCCAACCTGCAAAACATCCCGGTCAGGACTGCCGAGGGCAGGCGTATACGTGAGGCCTTTATCGCTCCTCCGGGCCGGGTCATCCTTGCCTGTGATTATTCCCAGATTGAATTGCGCATCATGGCCCATTTATCAGCCGATAAAACCCTGCTGGATGCCTTCCATAACGACCTGGATATCCACAGTGCTACGGCTGCGGAAGTATTTGCCGTTGGGCTGGATAAAGTCAGTACTGACCAGCGGCGGGCCGCTAAAGCTATCAACTTCGGCCTAATGTATGGCATGTCGGCTTTTGGACTGGCCAAACAACTGGATATAAAACGCGGTGATGCCCAGGAATATATCGACACCTATTTTTCCCGTTATCCGGGGGTATTTGAGTTTATGGAGAAGACCCGCGAACTGGCGCGCCAACAGCAGTATGTAGAAACCCTGTTCGGCCGCCGCCTGTGGCTACGCGAAATCAACGCCCGCAACCCGATGCGCCGCCAGGCAGCTGAACGCGCTGCCATTAACGCACCCATGCAGGGCACTGCTGCCGATATCATCAAACGCGCCATGCTCAGTGTCGATGCATGGATGCAGGCAGAAAACCCCGAAGCCCTGATGATTATGCAGGTGCATGATGAGCTGGTGTTTGAAGTTGCTGAAGATCAACTGGAGGACTTCACCAAAGAAGTGATCACACGCATGGAAGCTGCAGCCGAACTCAGCGTTCCGCTAAAAGTCGATTCTGATTTCGGGGCAAATTGGGAAGCGGCGCATTAAACAAGCCCACATGCATGGCGTAACCATGCTTACAGGCTCAGTTGATCTACTTTTCATCCTCGGTAGGGTGATCGGGTCGGGGGCGCGTGCATTAATTAAACTATCACCCAGGGAGCGTGAAGGGATCGCTTCTGCGCATCCATGCGCCCGCGATCTACCTACGTCCGTGTAGGTAAAAAAAAACCTCGAACCAAAATGGTTCGAGGTTAATAAATGGATTGGTCGTTGGGGGACAGACCGAATCCGGTATACGACCCGTCGAGGGAGGGTTAACGGATCTTGCCACATAGGAGTGACGGTAGTTATGACCCGTATTATTCTATTTTGTTCCCCAAACAGCTGAAATAAATGAGCTTTTAAGCCTTAAAATAGCTAAACACCTGTTTTATATATTAAATAAAGTGAATATAAATTTCAGCTATGAATATTATGCCAGCCAATCTGCAGGTTTAAGGTAATTGAGGTACAGGTCTTCCTCAGAGCTACCAGGTTCAGGCTGCCAGTTATAGTCCCAGGCGGCCAATGGCGGCAGTGACATGAGGATGGATTCTGTACGCCCGCCGGACTGCAGGCCAAACAGGGTACCGCGGTCATACACCAGGTTAAATTCTACGTAACGCCCACGGCGGTAGCGCTGGAAATCCACCTGCTTCTGGGTATAGGCATCATTTTTGCGCCGCTCTACTATCGGCAGGTAGGCTCGCAGGTAAGCATCGCCAACTGCGCGGGTAAGGGCAAAGCAATTCTCGAAACCACCCTCATTCAGGTCATCAAAAAACAAACCTCCGACGCCGCGAGTCTCATCCCTGTGAGGCAGGTAGAAATATTCATCACACCATTTTTTATATTTTGGATAAACCTCTTTACCAAAGGGGCCGCAGGCCGCTTTTGCGGTTTGATGCCAATGTACAACATCTTCCCGCTGGGGATAATACGGGGTTAAATCCCAGCCACCGCCGAACCACCAGACGGGTTCTTCACCTTCTTTTTCAGCAATAAAAAAACGCACATTGGCATGTGAGGTGGGTATATGCGGGTTCAGCGGGTGGATGACCAGTGAGACGCCAAGTGCCTGGAATGAACGCCCGGCCAGCTGCGGCCTGGCAGCCGTCGCAGAAGCGGGTAATTGCCGGCCGCGGACCCGGGAATAATTTACCCCGGCTTTTTCGATAACAGCACCATTGGTCATCACCCGGGTGCGTCCGCCGCCCTGCAGGGACTTATCATCGGTTCTGCCCGGTTCACGCTGCCAGTTGTCGATTATGAATTCAGCTTCACCATCAGCTTCAGCCAGGTCGTTACAGATGTTTGCCTGCAAGCCGAGGAGGTATTTTTCTACAGCTTCAATATCAATGCTCATGCCATTTTATCCACGAATTAACTCATCTGTTGACAGGTCTCGAATTTCGCTCACCTGATCCTGGATCCCGAGCTCACCATCGAGACACCCGGCGAGTTCAGAGCCGGCAAAATATTTTTCAACATCCGCCAGGCTGGCGGCAGCCGGGGAACCCGAGGGATTAGCGCTGGTCGATACCAACGGGCCACCAAAAACACGACATAAACGACGTGTCAGCGGATGGTCTGTTACCCGTACGGCCAGGGTCTGGTGTTTACCACTAAGCCAGGCTGGAGTCTCAGCCCGTACCGGGAATAACCAGCTCACAGGCCCCGGCCAGCTGCCGAGGGCACGGCCCATCTCACAGACGGTTACCGGCGCGACCATATCTTGCAGCTGCTCGAAATCAGCGGCGACCAGGATCAGGCCCTGCTCGGCCTGCCTTTGTTTGATTTTCAGGAGTTTTTTTACAGCTGCCGGGTTACGCGGGTCGCAACCAAGGCCCCAGACCGCCTCTGTAGGCCAGGCGATGACCTCTCCGGCCATTAATGCATCAACAGCGCTCTGTGTTGACAGTTTCGCTAGAACACCGCTCACAGCTTACACAGGCGCTTTAGCCGCGACCTTCTTTGAGGTTTTCTTTTTGCTAGCTTTTTTCTTAGCTGTTTTCTTTTTTGATCTTTTTTTCTTGCTGGCTTTTTTCTTCGTTGTTTTCTTCTTACTGACCTTCTTCTTACGCCCTTTGGGTTCGGGGGCGGCTTCCAGCAACTTCAGCAATTGCTCCAGGCTGAAGGCTTCCCAGTCGACATCCTTTGGTCCAAGCCGGGCATTTTTATGCCCGTCTGTGACAAAAGGTCCCCAGCGGCCTTTGACAATCTGGATTTCACCCATGGGGGTGTCTTTGATAACTTTCAGGATTTTAGCCAGGTCGGCAGCGATCTTTTCTTTGATCAGATCCAGTGCCCGCGGCAACTCTACAGTGTAAGGGTCATCATCCCCTTTAAGCGATACAAATTTACTGCCATAGCGGATATACGGCCCGAAGCGACCAATATTGGTCGAAACTTTTTCGCCTTCAGCTGTTTCACCCAGCTGCCGCGGCAATTTGAAAAGCTCCAGCGCGTCATCATAGCTGATGGTGCTGATGCGCTGGCCGAAACGCAGGCCTGCAAATTCCGGCTTGCCGTCAGTATCTTCAAAGTCTTCGCGGGTACCGATCTGCGCATAAGGCCCAAAACGACCTAGTCGTACTGATAGCTCAAGCTCATTATCGGTTTTATTTTTTACGTGGGATGCAGGCACATTACCCAGTACCCGCTTCATTTTTGCATCGCTGCGGGAGACGCTTTCTTCTTTTTCCTTAACCCGGGCGATAAAGGGTTTCCAGAAAGCTTTCATCAACGGCACCCAGTCCTCCTCACCTCGGGAGACGGCATCCAGCGCATCTTCCAGCCTCGCGGTAAAGCCGTAATCGACATAATCCTCGAAATGTTTGGTCAGGAAGGTTGCCACCACAATGCCGGTATCAGTCGGGTGGAAGCGCTTGCGGTCCAGCAGGACATAATCCCGATTGACCAGGGTAGAAATAATATTGGCGTAAGTAGAGGGCCGGCCAATGCCGTACTCTTCCAGGACCTTGACCAGGCTAGCTTCGGAGTAACGCGGCGGGGGTGAAGTAAAGTGCTGTTCGGAACGAATCGCTGCCAGGCTGATAGTTTCGCCCTCCGCCAGTTCCGGCAGGCGTTTTTCATCTTTTTGCTCAGTCTGCGCGACGCTTTCTTCATAAACTGCGAGGAAACCTGGCCGGGCAACCGTTGAACCGCTGGCGCGGAAAGTTGCGCCATCAACATCAAATTCAGCCGCCACCAGGTGCATCAGTGCGGGAATCATCTGGCAAGCCATGGTACGTCGCCAGATCAGACTGTAAAGCTTGTGCTGGTCATCGTCCAGGTAGGGTCTTACCCGATCCGGGGTCAGGCTTGCCGAGGTAACCCGGATGGCTTCATGCGCTTCCTGGGCATTTTTGGATTTGGTTTTATAGTAATTAGGTTTTTCCGGCACATTTTCTGCACCGTACTGCTTGCTGATCTGCTGGCGAATATCTCCCAGGGCATCAGCTGAAAGCATCACCGAATCTGTACGCATGTAGGTAATCAAACCCTGATTATTGCCCTCTACGGCAACACCCTCATACAATTTCTGCGCTGTACGCATGGTCCGCTGGGCGGTAAAACCAATTTTCCGTGCGGCATCGACCTGCAATGTGGAGGTAATAAACGGTGCAGCCGGCCGGCGCTGTTTTTCCCGGCGGGTAATCCGCGCAACTGTCAACTTGCCGGCGGCACTGGCGGCTAACCGGTCGCGGATACCATTGGCCTGTTCGGTATTATTTATATCGAATTTTTTGACTTTGTCGCCGTCAAGGATATCCAGGTTGGCAACAAATGCTTTGCCTCCCTTGTCCAGGTCGGCTTCTATGGTCCAGTATTCCTGCGGATCAAAGGCATCGATCTCAGCCTCACGCTCGACAATCAGGCGCAGTGCCGGAGACTGCACCCTGCCGGCTGAAAGCCCCGGGTTCACCTTGCGCCATAATAAGGGTGAAAGATTGAAGCCAACCAGGCGGTCCAGTGCCCGCCGCCCCTGCTGGGCATTAATCAGGTTCATATCCAGGTCGCGCGGATTCGTTACCGCATCCTGAATCGCCTTTTTGGTGATCTCTGAAAATACCACCCGGTAAACTTTTTTATCTTTTAATAACTTTTTATCACGCAAGATTTCAGCCACATGCCAGGATATGGCTTCTCCCTCGCGATCCAGATCCGTCGCCAGATATATAGCTTCCGCCTTCTTCGCCTCGCGAATGATGGCATCTATATTTTTCTTGCTGCGGGGAATCCGCCGGTAGTGCATTTTGAAATCTGCATCCACCTCAATTGCACCGTCGCCCTTGATCAAGTCACGCACATGACCGAATGAGGCCAGCACTTTGAAGTCCTTACCCAGGTATTTATTAATGGTGGTCGCTTTTGCCGGCGACTCCACTATCAGCAGATTTTTAGCCATTCTTTTTTTGCCTACCTAAACGACAACCGACGATCGTAACGGTCGTCGGTTGAACGCGATGTTTATCCTGTTGCAGTAAAAATGATGCCCAAAATGGGCTTCAAAACAGGTTCTCCTTTTTATTAATGCAGGTATTCTCCCTCGTTGTCAAACATCAAATCTTCCATCGAAGCAAAATTGGCTTCCTGGCCGGGCTGGTTGAAGAGCACCATCAGCACCACCCACTTGACATCTTCGAGGTCAATATCATCACTATCCAGTGCCAGCAGGCGATCCAGAACCAGCTCCCTGCAATGGGTATCGAGGACGGCGGTATTCTCCAGGTAGAGCAGGAAACCACGACAGTCTGCGTCCAGCCGATCCAGTTCTTCAGCGGTATAAACCCGCATTGGCTGGTTGCTGCTGACCACGGCACCCTGGGACTCCCGCTGCTCGGCAAGAACATCAAGCCAGCGAAAAGCCTTATCGATTTCGATATTGGTAAAACCAGCCTGATGGAGGGAGTCCTCCATAGATTGCCGGTCATCTGCACCGGCAGTCTGCTCGTAGATATAATTCTCAAACAGGTACATCAGTACCTCTAGCACATTTTCTTTCATTCTTAAGCGCCTGCTCCAGGGAGTCTCTAATTACTTTCGGCTGAAACCACCACCTGAATATGTTTCGACCATTCCTCTCAGCTCCAGCATGAGTAGCATGGAAGACACAGCCTGTGGTGTCAATCCGCAACAGCCAATGATTCTATCCACCGGCTGCGGATCAAAACTTAAACAGTCCCACAATTGCCGGTATTCCGGATCATCCGGCAAACCCGGCCCCGGGTCTGTTGATTCACCTGATATGGGTGCGACTGCCTGTGAGGACAAGGGCTTTTGTTGATTATCTGGCAACTCTATAGCTGCAAGCCGCTGGCGGAGCTCACCTGCCAGTTCGGCGGCCACAGCATTTAACTCCTGAAGGACATCCTTGCCGGTCTCCACCAGCTGGGCGCCGTCACGAATCAAGCGGTGGCAGCCCCTGGCCATCGGGTTGTGAATAGAGCCCGGGATCGCAAATATCTCACGGCCCTGCTCAGATGACAGCCGTGCGGTAATTAAGGAACCGCTGCGGTAACCGGCTTCAACCACCAGTGTCCCGAGGGACAAACCACTGATGATGCGGTTGCGCGAAGGGAAATGGGATGGTCGTGCCCGGGTTCCGGGCGGAAATTCGGAAACCAGCAGGCCACTGGTAGCTATTTGGGCGGCCAGCTGACGATTGCGGGCAGGATAAATGACATCCACACCCGTACCCAGAACAGCAATCGTGGAGCCTTCCTGCAGGGCCGCCTCATGGGCTGCAGCATCAACACCATCGGCCAGGCCCGAGGTGATCAGTAAACCCTGCTGTGTCAGGTAAGCCGCAAAAGCACGGGCATTTTCCAGCCCTCCGCGAGTCGGATTCCTCGAACCGACAACGGCAAGCTGAGGCTGCCACAGTAACAGGGGGTCGCCAGACAGCCATAATGCAACCGGCGGGTCGGGTATGCGCTTTAGCAACGGCGGATAATCCGGGTTGTCGAATGTCAGCAATTGATGTCCCGGGGTAGATAACCACTCCAGGTCAGCTTCAAGCCGCTCAAGATCCGGCTGGTTCAGGTAAGCTTTTGCTGCAGCAGGCAGCGAAGGGTTAGAAAACAGCTTTGAGATACCGCCAGCATCAATGGCGGCAAGAATATCTGCGCGCCCCAGTCTCGGGGCGCGCAATGCAATACACCAATGGCGTATCCGGGTACTGTCAGCACTCAGAGGCGCAAGTCCCCATGCTTGAGGAGGTCACCTTCCTGGATTTCACGCGGACCGCCACTGACCGTTTTATGCTGACCGCCAACGATCAGGCCATAACTGATATTGTCAAAGCTGCGGAAGACCATCAACTGGCCGACAAACTCATCCGGCAGGGTCACCGCGCCTTCACTGCCTTTCATAGCGTATGAGCGGCTGCCTTTGGGATATTTGATGTTGTCGTGAATCTCTATACCGGGGCGGAATACAGAAAACACATGACCGGCCTTAACACCCTGGCTGCTGCCAGCACTTAAGGCGACAACTCGGTAGTGTCCGGCATTCATCATTTTGTCGCTGATACTCAGCACATGCATACCTGCCGGCACCTGGTCCATGGTGCGGGGATAGAAATTATTGTCATAAATAAATTCATCAACCGGTAACAGGAAATCACCCGGCTTAACTGCACGCTTGCCACCAATAACTTCGAGTATGGCAGGATCACCACTCTTCACGACCCGGACTTTAGCCACCTCATACATCTCATAGTCGAGAACTTCGAGATTCTTTTTACGGTTAAAGCCTTTGTCACGCTTAGGTACATTTTCATTCCAGCGAGTACCTGCCTGATGCCGCCATTCAAGGTTCCCGTCTTTGCCGGCTTTGGCTTCGTAGATGTAGCTGAGGCCAACGACAATATATTCTTTACCGTAATTGCCGCTGATGCCGCGGGCGTATGTTTTATCGCCAGTTACCGCATTCATCTGATCTTCATAATTGCCCACGATATACGGCAATTGCTCAAACTCTTCCGCACTGATCACACGGGGTTTAAGCAAAATATCATCAATCAGGTCCAGCGGGATGGTATTGATCGGTTCAGCATCGGTACGAATCTTCGGCTGCATCCGGTTAACCACCAGTTGCGGCTGGCCATCAACATAGATCAGCGAAATCACATCACCAGGATAAATCCAGTGCGGATCAGCGATCTGCGGGTTAGCTTGCCAGATAGCAGGCCAGTCCCACGGGTGCTGGAGAAATCTTCCCGAAATATCCCACAGGGTATCGCCTTTAACAACGACATAATCCTGCGGATGATCGGCTCGTAATTGCACATCCTGTGCTTGAACTGTTGAAAACCATGCCAATGCAAAAATCAGCACGGCCAATTTGAGTCCAGTTATATTCCTTTTCACTTTACAATCCCCCGGATCGGTTGGGTTGGGTTAAAATTACTTACAATTAACTCATATTATCGAGGCAATAATTGAGCAAATACTTAGCAAAATCAAGCTTGCTTCTTGTTATTTAATGGCATCTAGCCATAATCCTCATTTATCATCATAATTCGTTAGGTGAAAAACTTCACCTATTTATTGGAAATCTATGGCAATACTTAACATTATCGAGTTCCCAGATCCACGCTTGCGCACAGTTGCCAAAGCCGTGGAAACTGTGGATGACACTATCAGCCAGCTGGCTTCCGACATGCTGGAAACCATGTACGAAGCCCCTGGAATCGGCCTTGCAGCTACTCAGGTCAACGTTCACCAGCAGCTCCTGGTTCTCGATGTCAGCGATGAGCGGGATCAGCCGATGGTTTTTATCAACCCGGAAATATTAGTCAAAGACGGTATTCAAACCTATGAAGAGGGCTGTTTATCGGTTCCCGGTATTTATGCCGATGTTCAACGTGCCGAAGAAATTCGGGTAAAAGCCATCAATGAAAAGGGTGAACCATTCGAAATTGAGGCACATGGGTTGCTGGCAATTTGCATCCAGCACGAAATGGATCACCTGTTGGGTAAACTTTTCGTCGATTACCTGTCGCCGCTGAAACGCCAACGGGTCAGGAAAAAACTGGAAAAGCAGCGTAAAGCCGACAAACTGGAAGCATTGAAGCAGAAATAAATAAAATGAACCCCAGTTCAATAGACAAAAGTTCACTAAGAATTGGTTTTGCCGGCACCCCGGATTTCGCTGCGGTTGCCTTGCAGACCCTGCTGGAAAACCAGCATCAGGTGGTCGCTGTATATACCCAGCCGGATCGCCCGGCCGGGCGCGGACGGGCGTTGCAAATGAGTCCGGTTAAACAACTCGCCAGCCGTCATCAAATTCCTGTTTTCCAACCGCAAAGCCTACGTGATGAGGCCGCACTGGTAGAGCTTAAAGCCCTCAATCTCGACCTGTTGGTAGTCGTAGCTTACGGCTTAATATTACCCGAAGAAGCATTAAACACCCCCACCATGGGCTGCTGGAACATTCATGCTTCCTTGCTACCACGCTGGCGTGGTGCCGCACCAATTCAGCGCGCCATCCAGGCAGGCGATGCTGAAACCGGCGTCTGCATAATGCAGATGGATGCCGGTCTCGATACCGGCCCGGTGCTGCATCGCCTCAATACCGTAATTACCAGCAGCGAAACTGGCGGTAGCCTGCATGACCGCCTCGCAACACTGGGCGGCCAGGCCCTGCTGGAGGTGCTACAAGCACATCACTGCGGACAAATGCCAGGGGCTCAGGAGCAGGCAGAACAAGGCGTTTGCTACGCGCGTAAACTGAGCAAGGCAGAGGCAGAAATCGACTGGAACCAGTCCGCTGATGCCATTGAACGCAGTATTCGCGCCTTTGATCCCTGGCCGGTGGCGTGGGCGATGCTCAACAACGAACGTATTCGGATTTTTGCAGCGGGGGTGCTGCCGGAAACAGCGACTGAGCCTTCGGGCAGTATCGTCGGGGTTGGTGAAGAAGGCATCCGGGTGGCCTGTGGCCAGGGACAGCTTGCAATCACCAGCCTGCAAAAACCCGGCGGTAAAAAAATCAGCGCGGCTGACTACTACAATGCCCAAAGGTGGGCCAAAAAATGAAAACAGCCAGACTAACCTGCCTCCGCGTGCTTTTGGCCACCAGTCCGGGCAAAGGCAAAAATAGCAAATCCCTGGATGTGGCACTCGCCAATTACCTGCCTAAACTTGAAGAAGCCCGTGATCGGGCACTGGCGCAGCGGTTGGCATATTCCACCCTGCGCTGGCTCGGAGCCACTGAATATTTCAGCCGCAAACTGTTAAAAAAACCACTTAAAAGTAAAGATCGCGATATTCATCTGCTGATCCAGATCGGCCTGGTCCAGCTCTGGCGTGAAGAAATCCCGGCACACGCGGCCGTGCATGAAACCGCAGCAGTCGCCCGCGGGTTGGGAAAACCCTGGGCAGTATCCCTGATTAACGGTGTATTGAGAAACTTCCAGCGCCAACGCGAAACACTGGTGTCAGGACTGGAAGATTCACAGTCAAAATGGTCCTCCCCCGACTGGTTGATCAAACGATTGCAGGCAGACTGGCCACAAGATTGGCAGGCTATATTAACTGCCAACACCCGACAGGCGCCCATGTGGCTGCGTGTTAACCTGAACAAACAGAGCCGGGAAGACTACCTCAACCTGCTGCAAAAACAGGGGATAACAGCGACTGCCGGCAGCTGGAGCAAAGCCGCGATATGCCTGCAGCAAGCCTGCCCGGTTAATCATTTACCCGGGTTTGAGCAGGGTACGGTTTCAGTCCAGGATGCGGCCGCCCAGCTGGCTGCAGAAATCCTCGACCCCCAGCCAGGTGAACGGATACTGGATGCCTGCGCGGCACCGGGCAGCAAAACCTGCCACCTGCTCGAGCTTGAGCCGGCAATATCTGAACTGACTGCCCTCGACAACAGCAGCACAAGATTGCAGCGTGTATCGGAGAACCTCGAACGACTTGAACTCGAATGCAAAATAGTCACCGGTGATGCCGCCAATGTAGCCAGCTGGTGGGACGGGCAGGACTATGATCGTATCCTGCTGGATGCGCCCTGCTCATCACTTGGCGTGATCCGCCGGCACCCGGATATCAGCTGGCGGCGCCAGGCCGCCGATATCGATTCAGTGCGGAAGCTACAGCTGAAAATCCTCAGTAGCTGCTGGAAACTACTTAAGCCCGGCGGACGCTTGCTGTATGCCACCTGCTCTATCCTGCCAGCCGAAAACCAGACGGTAATCACAGACTGGCTGGATACTGTTGCCGATGCTCGCGCCATCTCCCTGAAAGTTGACTGGGGACAGACTGCCGGTGACGGTCGCCAAATCCTGCCAGGACGTGGAGATGACGGTGCGGATGGTGACGGGTTTTTCTATTGTTTGCTGGAAAAAACTGCGATATGAAACCCGCTGGGATTAAACACTTCACCACCACCATGCTGCTGTTGCTTGTGCTGACCGCCTGCAATAGTACTGAACAGGCGAACGCCTATTTTTTGGTGAAATATATTGAAGCAGAAATCGATACTCAGCCAATGACTGTTTATGCCGGACTTGAATTAAAGTTTTCCCCGGCGGTTGAAGAAGCCCTGAACAAAGGCGTAACCATTCCAATTAAAGCCATTGCCAGGATTACCCGGGATGAACGCATAGACCGGATCATAGTCGATCATGGTAATCGCTGGGAAATCCGTTACCTGCCCATGTCCCGACATTACCTGCTTACCGACCTGAGGAGCAAGGAAGAAACCACCTGGCCCCGGCTGCGGCATGCCCTGGCATCGCTAAAGCGTATCGCAATTGAAATGCCTCCTGCTGAGCTTAAGCCGGGGGATTATCGACTTGAGGTCAAAATTTTTCTTGACCGGCGGCGCCTGCCAGCACCCATGCGCCTGCCGGCACTGGTATCATCGGAGTGGAAACTCGACACTAGCTGGTATCAATGGCCGTTTCAGATCACAAAATAAGGCGCCTGTTATTCAAGACCTTGCCGGTAGCTGCCGGCCTGGTGCTGTTACTGGGGGCGCTATTCCTGATCGCGGATGTGAAAGAGGGGTCTGACCGCTTTGCCCGGCACTACGTTTGGGTACTGGTGCTGACTATCGCCGCGCTGATTGTGATGCTGGTGTCAATTGCATCACGCCTGATCAAACTCTACCGGCAGGTTCGGCGTGAAAAACCAGGCGCACGCTTAACCGCCACCATGGTGCGAACCTTCCTGGTGCTGACTATTCCACCGGCACTGATTGTTTATTTATTCTCTGTTCAGTTTCTTAATGAAACCATTAACGGCTGGTTTGATGTGAAAGTAGAATCGGCATTATCCGATTCAATCGAGCTGGGTCAGCGCTTTCTCGAAATGCAGACCCTGCAGGCCCGCAACCAGGTGCGGCAGATCGCCGATGATCTCGATATGACCCCGGGTAATCAGCTGGCCACCCAGCTGTTGCGGCGAGTCAGTGCGGTCGGGCCGGTCGAACTGTCAGTGATGGATTATCGCGGACGCATTTTTCGTACAGCCAATATTGATCCCAACGAGCTGGTACCTAGCCGGCCAAACGATTTCGCCTTGCTCCAGGCGACCGAACGCGGCACTTATGCTGCAGCTGAGCCAGCTGCAGGCGACAGTTTGCAGGTTCGGGTACTGAGCCAGCTGCCAGATCAACGCGAAGGCACGGACTATTTGATCCAGGCACTTTACCCGCTGCCACAGAATTTCACCGAACTTGCCGGGAATATCCAGTCAGAATATGAACGTTTCCAGCGAGTGGACTACCTGCGGGATTCACTCAAGCAAAGCTTTATGCTGATTCTCTCCCTGGTGATGATGATTGCAATCTTACTAACCATCCTCGCAGCAATGAATGCCGCAAGGCGACTGGTACGGCCCATCTCGGATCTCGCTGAAGCTACAGAGTCGGTTGCCGGAGGTGACCTGGAGCGGGTAATTATCAGCAAACAGCAGGATGAACTGGGCTTCCTGATCCATTCTTTTAACCTGATGACCACCGAACTGAAAGAAGCCAGCCGGCAGAATAACCAAGCGCATGACCTGCTGCAGCGACAGCGCGAATACCTGCGTACCGTTCTCAGCCGGCTGTCAGCCGGGGTTATGTCATTTGACGGTGAAGGCCACCTGATCACCAGCAATGAAAGCAGCAGTAAAATCCTGGCCATGCCACTGCAGCAGATGGAAGGTAGCACCCTGGAAACTATTTCTGCCCGGCATCCGCAGATAAAAGCATTAGCTGAACGCATCCTCGCCGCTATCAGCCTGGGTGAAAGCAACTGGCGGGAAGAACTGAAATTAACCCGTGAAGGCAGCCCGCTGGTGCTGATGTGCCGTGGTTCATTATTACCGGAACATGAGAGTGCGACCGCCGGACTGGTAGTGGTATTTGATGATGTCACCGTCCTCGACCAGGCACAGCGCGAGGCGGCCTGGGCGGAAGCCGCCCGGCGAATGGCACATGAAGTAAAAAATCCGCTGACCCCGATCCGCCTGTCGGCCGAGCGACTGCAGTACAAGCTGGCAAAAAAACTGAATGAAAAAGACCGGGACATGCTGCAGAGAGCCACCGACACCATCATCAACCAGGTCGATGCGCTCAAGGACCTGGTGGATGATTTTGGCGATTATGCGCAGGACACCGCAACCAATGTCGGCCTCAGCCAGGGGCTCGCCAGACTTAACCTGGACGCATTAATTCGCGAGGTCGCCGGCATGTACACCGACCCGCAACGACCGGATTTAATCAACCTGCAGCTGGCCGGTGGCGCCCATCCACTGACGGGGAACACAGGACAACTGCGACAATTTCTACATAATTTAATCCGTAATGCCACCGAAGCGGTCAACGGTAAGGCCGATGCCAGAATTGAGATCCGCAGCAGTATCACCAGCGAGCAATCACCGGCAAATATAGTCCTTGAAATCCTCGATAACGGTAGCGGCATCAATAAATCCATCAGCGAGCGGCTGTTCCAGCCCGGCACCACCAGCAAACCTGGTGGCAGCGGCCTGGGCCTGGTCATATCACATAAAATCGTCACCGCCCACAAGGGCAGCATCCAGCTGCGCAATCGTGAACATGGCGGAGCCGTGGTGGAAGTACGCTTTCCACTGGAAGCCTGACAGCCGGCATCAATTTTGTTATTCTGTTGCATGAAAACAACACTTAAACCTCAAACTTGCTAATAAAATGACCGATTCTAGAATCCTTGTAGTAGATGACGAACCCGATATCCGTGAACTGGTGAAAGATATCCTCGAAGATGAAGGCTATCAGGTTGAAACCGCTGAAAACGGTGAAACAGCCCGAGCAAAATTCAGTACAGAAATGCCGGATTTGGTACTGCTGGATATCTGGATGCCGGACACCGATGGCATAACCCTGTTGTATGAGTGGCAGGCACAAAATAACCCCTGCTGCCCGATCGTGATGATTTCCGGTCACGGTACGGTAGAAACCGCAGTTGAAGCCACTCGCGCAGGCGCCTTCGACTTTGTAGAAAAGCCCCTTTCGCTGGGCAAGCTCATCATGACAGTTGAAAAAGCACTGGAGAGCGGCCGCAATTCGGGCGCTGCTTCTGCGGTACAAACCCGGCAGCAGTCAGCCCCTGAGCCACTGGGAAGCAGTGCAGAAATGTCTGAATTGCGCAGCAAAGCCGAACAGGTAGCGACCGTCACTGAGTCGGTACTGATTACCGGTGAAGCCGGATCCGGCAAAGAGACACTGGCCCGCTACATTCACCATCTCAGCAAACAGCACGAGGGTGAATTTATCGTGCTGGATTTCAATGGTGTAGCCGAAAACCAGCTGCGCCAACTGCTGCTCGGTGGGGCCGGTGAAGTCGGTCTGCTGGAAGCTGCAAACAATGGCACACTGTATATCAACGACCTGGGACAAACCCCGGAACTGGCCCAACAAATCCTCAATACCTCACTGGAAAGCGGCACGATCGGCAACGGCGGACAGCCGTTTACTACCCGCATTATTGCCTCCTGCAGTAGCCAGCCCGAACAATTGCTGAAAGCTGGTACTCTCAATAAAGAACTGTATTTCCGCCTCAATGTATTACCCCTGGCAGTGCCTGCGCTGCGTGACCGCCAGGAAGATATTATCGAACTGCTGCGTTACTACACTGAGTATTTCCCCAGCCGCGAGAACCTGCCCTATCGCCACTTTTCTGTCGCCGCCCAAAATCGTCTGCGCCATTACGACTGGCCAGGGAATGTCCGAGAGTTACGAAACATGGTTAAGCGCCTGCTGATCATGGGCCAGGGACAAGAGGTCAATGCCCAGGAAGTCGATGCTGCAATTAAACGCAGCGTTGTTGAACCTGTTACCGGCAACAATCGCTTGAGCCGGGTATTCGAATTACCGTTGCGCGAAGCTCGGGAACAGTTTGAACGCGAGTATTTAACCCATCAGCTGCGTGAAGCCGGTGGCAGTGTAGGCAAGCTGGCAGTAGCTGTCGGCATGGAACGCACGCACCTTTACCGTAAGCTGCGCGCGCTCGGTATTGACCCCAAATCGGTTAAAAGCTGAGATAGATTATGAAGATCGTAATACTAGGTGCTGGCCAGGTTGGCTCATCGGTCGCTGCACAGCTGGCCATTGAAGCCAACGATATTACCGTAGTCGATATGGATGAATTACGCTTGCGGGAGCTGCAGGACCGTCTCGATATCCGCACAGTTCAGGGTTACGCTTCATGGCCAACGGTGCTGATGCGGGCCGGTATCGAAGATGCCGACCTGCTGATTGCGGTAACCAACAGCGATGAAATCAATATGATGGCCGCACAGGTTGCATACTCCCTGTTTAACACCCCGCTGAAAATTGCCCGTATTCGCGCCAGTGAATACCTCGAACATCCCGAACTTTTCAACTCGCATGACTGCCCGGTGGATCACCACATCAGCCCGGAACAGGAAGTTACCGACTATATAAAGAGCCTGATTGAATTTCCCAGCGCCCTGCAGGTACTGGATTTTGCCGAAGGCCGGGCGCAGCTGGTAACCGTTCGTGCCAGCGAAGGCGGCTGGCTGATAGGCAAACGCATCCGCGAAATGACCAAGCACCTGCCAGAAGGGGTTGAAACCCGGGTGGCTGCCATATTTCGTGGTAAAGAAGCATTTATCCCCCATGCCGGCACCATTATCGAAGAGGATGATATTGTTTATTTCCTCGCCGCGCGCAAGGATATCCAGACGGTTATTTCAGAAATGCGCCGCCTGGAAGCGCCGGTTAAACGCATCATTCTTTCCGGTGGCGGCAATATCGGTTTCGCCCTGGCCCGCGCACTGGAAAAGAAATACCACACCAAGCTGATAGAACGCAGCCGGGAACGCGCAACCGCCATTGCAGAAAACCTGGAAACTGCCATTGTGCTGGTTGGTGATTGCTCGGATGTCGAACTGCTACAGGAAGAAAGTATCGAAAAAACTGATGTCTATGTGGCCCTCACAAATGATGATGAGGCCAATATCCTGTCTTCTATGCTGGCCAAAAAACTCGGTGCACGTAAAGTTATCACCCTGATTAATCGCCCGGCATATATCGAACTGGTTGAGGCCGGCAGCATCGACATTGCCATCTCACCCCAGCAAGTGACTATTGGTGCCCTGCTGACCCATGTACGCCGCGGCGAAATGGTACGCGTACATTCACTCAGCGGCGGTAAGGCTGAAGCCATCGAGGCAGTCGCTATCGGCGACCGTAGCAGTTCCAAAGTGATCGGCAGACGCATTGATGAAATCAAACTGCCGCCGGATACCACCATTGGCGGGGTGGTGCGTGGAGATGCCGTATTAATGGCGCATCATGATTTTATTATTCAGAAGGACGACCACATCATCCTGTTTGTGCTGGATAAAAAACAAATTTCAGCGGTAGAAAAACTGTTCCAACCCAGTGTTAGCTTCATCTAAAATCAGCCCATGAGACGCGATTCTATCCAGAGCATCATCGGTATCCTGTTGCTGCTGTCCAGCATCATGATGCTGCCATCTGCCTATGTAGGCTTTATTTATGCCGATAACACGACCAGCGCATTTCTTGAAAGTGCGGGTATTCTCGCCTTGCTGGGCATCATCCTCTACCTGCCGGTAAGGCAGGCCCAGTATGACCTGCGCCTACGCGATGGTTTCCTGGTGGTGGCCGTTTCCTGGCTGACCCTGTGTATCGGCGGTTCGGTTCCGTTCCTGCTGATGGATAGTCTCCAGATCAGTGTTGTCGATGCCTTTTTTGAAGCTGTCTCCGGGCTTACAACCACTGGCGCTACCGTTCTCACCCAGATTGATGAACTACCCCGGGGCATACAATTTTACCGCCAGCAGAGCCAGTGGTTTGGCGGTATGGGTATTATTGTATTGGCTGTAGCTGTACTGCCAATGCTGCGGATTGGTGGTATGCAGCTGTTTCGGGCAGAAACCCCCGGGCCGATGAAGGACAGCAAACTGACCCCGCGGATTACCGAAACCGCCAAAGCGCTCTGGCTAATCTACCTGGGCCTGACCGTAACCTGTGCACTGGCCTACTGGCTCGCTGGCATGAGTGGCTTTGACGCTATCAGCCATTCATTCTCCACCGTTGCCATCGGCGGGTTCTCCACCCACGACAGCAGCATGGCCTGGTTTAACAGCCCGCTGATTGAATCCATCGCCATGGTATTTATGATCATCTCCGGGATGAACTTCGCCCTGCATTTTATCGCCTGGCGAAATGCGACAACCCTGCCCTACCGCCAGGATGCCGAAGTTAAGGTCTACCTGACCCTGCTGCTGTTTGCCAGTGTGGCTGTCAGTGCCGGTTTGTATCTAACCAACACCTTTGGTTCGGTGAGCGAATCGGTGCGTTATGGCATGTTCCAGGCAATATCATTCCTGACCACCACCGGGTACACCACGGCACCCGGTTATTTATGGCCCAGCACCCTGCCCGTTATTTTAATGATGATGGCCACCATCGGTGGCTGTGCCGGCAGCACCGGCGGCGGGATGAAAGTGATGCGGGTGATGATGCTCTACCGGCAGTCGGTACGCGAAATCCATCACCTGATCCACCCCAATGCCACCATCCCCACAAAAATGGGTGGTAAAACCATCTCCGGCAAGGTGATGTACGCGGTATGGGGCTTTTTCTTCCTCTATATGGCCAGCTTTGCCATCCTTTCGCTACTGGTTACCACCACCGGTGTCGATCCGGTCACCGCTTTCTCAGCCGTAGGCGCCAGCATCGCCAACCTCGGACCTGCCATGGGCGAAGTCGGCGACAACTACGCCAGCATCAACGATGCCGCCAAAGTCATCCTCGCCTTTGCCATGTTGCTTGGGAGGTTGGAAATTTTTACCCTTTTAGTCTTATTTACACCAGCCTTCTGGCGTGATTAACTAGAGTAGCAACATAAGGGGAGAATAATCTGTCACCAGAGCAGCTAAAACTCGAAGCCGAAACCCGCAAAGAGATTGATAAAAATCTCATAGCGGCAGGCTGGGTTATCCAGGATAAAAATCGGCTTAACCTGATTGAGTCTCTGGGTATTGCTGTACGCGAAATGGATACCGACACCGGTCCCGCCGACTATATGCTGTTTGTTGATGGCATAGCCTGCGGCATTATCGAGGCCAAACGTGAAGGTATGAATTTAGGCAGCGTTGCCGGGCAATCACAGCGCTACGCCACCTCAAAGACCAAATATATCCAGCGTGCGGCCGCCAACGATCAACCACTGCCCTTTTTATACGAAGCCACCAATCACGAAATAAGGTTTCGAGATGAACGCGACCCACAACCCCGCTCCCGCAATGTATTTCATTTCCACAGGCCAGAGACGTTAAAAGACTGGCTAACCGAAGGCAGAAGCCTGCGCGATAGATTACAGGACCTACCTGAACTGAATACCCAGGGCCTGCGCGATTGCCAGATAGATGCCATCAAAGGCATTGAACACAGCCTGAAACAGGCCCACCCGAGAGCACTACTACAAATGGCTACCGGCTCGGGTGTTGATTTGCATCTAAATATGTACCACTTTCCCCTTGTATTTGCATTCAAAACTATACCAGAATATAGATTAAAATTTCTTGAGAATTCAACATGATGGCACCCTCGCGCCGGGTCAATTATAGATGCAAATGGTGGGTCAAATATAGATGCAATTTAACACTTATAGGTCAATAAAAACGCGGTTCATTATTCGGCCGCAGACCAAAGCGTTTGTATGCCCAGAGGTATTGTTTGGGGTCGATGGCGATACAGTTTTCGACACCCCGATTGAGAGCGGCCAGGGCGGTGGGCTGGTCTGCAGAATAGATTTCTTCATCTGCCGGTATAATATGCAGCTCGAAACCGCGACCCCGGGGTAACCTGCGCATAACAATAAACACCACCTTGCTGTCGGTGCGCTGCAGCAAGCTGGGGATCAGGGTTTGGGTTAAAGCCGGCACCCCGTAGAACGGCGCAAATGCACCATCGCCTTTCCTGGGTTGCTGATCCGGCAAGATGCCAGCTACTTTACCGATTTTCAGGCCCTTCAGCAGCTGGCGTAAACCACGGCTATTTGCCGGTACCGGCTGACCGCCGCCGCGTTGGCGCTTACTTTCAATTAACTTATCCAGTGCCGGGTTACCGGATGGTTTGAAAAGGTACAACACCTCACCCGGGAATAAAAAAGGCAAATAGCTGGCGGCCCATTCCCACGCACCAAAATGCGGCGCTGCCAGGATAAGGCCCTTACCCTCATTTTTAGCAGCATGCACAAACTCCATACCATGGATTTTTTTAACTTTGGTATTAATTTTATCAATTGGCCAGTACCAGTTTGCTCCCGCTTCAAAAACTGACTTGGCAAATTCATACAGGGACTGACGGACCAGGGTATTGCGTTCGGTATCCGTGAGTTCGGGAAAACACAGGGAGAGGTTTTTACGGCTCACTTCACGGTGGCGCTTTGACAACCGCAGCAACTGCCCGGCCGGCCAGGCCATGGCATGGATAACTGGTAGTGGGAACCAGGATAGGAAACGTAAGAACCAGATAAATACGCGCATAGAAACCAAACTGTAAAATCAACCCTGACAGTTTACACTGGGGGCGCAGAATGAATAGGTATTTTTAAACGCTATGATTGCTTTACTACAACGAGTCACCGAAGCCAGTGTAATTATTAATGGTGATAGTGTCGCTGCAATCGGCCAGGGCCTGCTGGTACTAGTAGGCGTTGAGAAAAACGATACCGAAAAGCAGCTGCAACGGTTGGCAGAGCGCCTGCTCAGCTACCGGGTGTTTGCCGATGCCGATGAGAAGATGAACCTGGATGTCCGCCAGGTAAATGGGGAACTGATACTGGTACCGCAATTTACCCTGGCAGCTAATACCAACAAAGGCAAACGCCCGAGCTTTTCGTCCGCCGCACCACCGGCGTTGGGGAAACAGCTGTTTGAACAGTTTGTGGAAGAAGTGAGTCGGAGTTACAACAAAGTCCAGTGCGGGGTGTTTGGCGCCGACATGCAGGTATCGCTGGTGAATGATGGACCGGTGACGTTTTGGCTCCAGGTTGATTAGCATTGTATCCATTTGCAAAGCAGCGGTGAGTTGGCTGAAGATTCCGCGTGGGCATTTATGCCCACCCTACCAAACGGAGACCTTGGCGTAGGGTGTTTAGCCGTAGGCGTATCGCACTGGGAGGTTCAATTAGGCAAGAGCTACAGGTTTAGTTCCTGGATTTTTCGGGTCAGGGTATTGCGTGAACAACCCAGGAGCCTGGCCGCCTCCTTGCGTTGCTGGTTGCTTTGTTTCAGCGCCAGGCGAATCAATTCGGTTTCCATGGCAATATCTGCAGACTTCAACAGGCCGGTTCGCTCTGCCAGTAATTCCTGTTCTGCCCAGCGCCGCAGGGACTCGGTCCACTCTGTTGAGTTGCCCTCTAGATCCGGCTGGCTGCTGCCATGGCTTAAATCCGCAGGTAAATCCTGCGGGTAAATCCGCTCGGCAGGGGCCATAACACACAACTGACGGCACAGGTTCTGCAGTTGCCGGACGTTACCCGGCCAGGGCAGGGATTGCAGTACCTGCATTGCCTCCGGTGTAATGGTTTTCTGCTCCAGCCGCATCTCCTGTGCATAGCGAGATAAAAACAGTTCACAAAATGCCGGGATATCTTCGCGCCGCTCACGCAGCGGCGGCAGTTTGATCTGGATAACATTCAGGCGGTGATAAAGGTCTTCCCGGAAACTGCCGTCAGCTACTTTGGCGGTCATATCCTGATGGGTTGCAGCAATAATCCGCACATCTGCTTTAAGCAAATCACGTCCACCCACGCGGTAATAGTCACCCTCCGCGAGTACCCGCAGTAAGCGGGTCTGCAAGCTTAAGGGCATATCACCTATCTCATCAAGGAACAGGGTGCCGCCGCGAGCCTGTTCGAAACGCCCGGCCCGGCGTTCTACCGCGCCGGTAAAAGCGCCACGTTCGTGGCCAAAGAGCTCAGATTCCAACAAATCCACAGGGATAGCAGCTGTATTAATAGCTACGTAGGGTTTACCGGCCCGCGGGCTGTGCTGGTGCAGCGCCAGGGCGATTAACTCTTTACCGGTGCCGGTTTCTCCCGTCAACAGCACGCTGATGTCGGTTCGAGATAACCTGCCGATGGTACGAAAGACTTCCTGCATGGCAGCCGCATCACCGATAATCCTGTCACCATCAGCAACTACCTCGGCAACAGGTTGCTGTTTATTGTTCCGGTCAGCCAGTGCCAGCCTGGCTGCTGCAATCACTTTTTCCAGGTCAAAGGGTTTGGAGATATATTCAAAGGCCCCCCGTTGGAAAGCTCCAACAGCCTGATCAAGGTCGGAATAGGCAGTGATAATAATCACCGGGATATCCGGGTGTTCAGACTTAAAATGCTCAAGCAGGTCGAAACCTTCGCCATCAGGTAAGCGCAAATCAGAAATCAGTAATGCCGGTTTATCGTTGGCTAATTGATTCCGAATAAGCTCAAGGTTTTCGAAAACCTCGGTGGCAAAGCCTGCGGCATTCAAGGCTTTTTTCAATACAAAACGAATGGAAGGGTCATCATCTACAACCCAGACTTTATCAGCGCTAGTCATTTCCGGGCCTTGTAGAAGTAAAAGGAATAATGGGTAGCAGCAGTTCAAAGCGACTGCCCTGTGGCAGGCGTTTATACACCAGCTCGCCTTCATGCTGGCGGGCAATTTGTTGAGCAACGGATAAGCCCAGCCCGTGGTTGCTGCTGCCCTGGTCGCTGGCTGTGCGGCCAGAAATCAGCGGGGTAAACATATCCGCTTCGATATTACCGGGTACCCCGGAGCCATTATCCTCAATTTTAACACTGACAACGGTTGCATAGCGGATCCCCTGGCAGGGGTGGTTATGTCGGATCCGGGTGCTAACCGTGATTTTTTCGGCACCGGACTGTACCGCATTGGACAGCAAATTAAGAAACGTCTGCTGCAAGGCATCGGCGTTACCATCAAGTGCCGGAATGGAAGGGTCAAAATCAAGCACAATCCTCGGAGGCTGTGGTAACTCCAGCCGCAACAACTGCCAGGCGTTCTCGATAATTTGCGGAACCCTGACAGATGCCTGTTGCAACTCCAGTTCTTCCTGGCCCAGCTGCTCAACCAGGATGTTCAAGCGATCAACTTCACGGATGATTAACTCTGCACAGGCCAGCAGCTCGGGATCCTGTCCGGCAGTATCCAACTCTGAAACCAGCAGCTGGGCCGCACCACGCATACCCCCAAGGGGATTTCTTACTTCATGGCACAGGGTGCGCCGCAACAGGGCGAGGGACTCCGCTTGCTGTTCCCGCCTGGCTGTGCGGGTTAGAAGCTGTCGATCAGCCTCTGCATGCAATTCCAACAGCAGGTAGCCATCTGTAGTTAACGGCCGCAACCAGCAATCAGCAATATAATCCCGGCCATCCGCCAGCACCAGTTCCTGGCCCCGCATCAATACCATTTGACCGCTGGCAGCGACATTCTCGATTTGCGGACCAATATCGGCGCTGCGAGTTAAAACTTCCGGCAACACACAGCCTTTTAAGCGTTCCCGGCTACGACCGAACAACTCTTCTGCAACCGGATTAACATCAATAATCTGCCCTGTGTTACTCAGCAACAGCAAAGGAAATGAGAGGTTATCGAAAATTTCTTCAGACAGCCGCAACTCATCAGCCCCTGCTGGCCCAGGGTTATTGATGGAATAAAGCTCAGCCACCGCGCGGACGGGGTCTTGGCACAACAACTGCCTGTGACTGCTTCATATAAAATCGTATTATGGGGCTACTAGCCATTACTCTGCCTTTACTGTTAACAATTCTAGCCTGCACACTGTGCTCCCCACGATCGAGTCCACTCAGAACAACCGTGGACCCCACTAATGGTGGCTGCACAGCTCCATCGAGGCTGACCTGTATCCGGTCACCGGCTACCAATGATCCTGGCAAACTAACCTGCACCATTACTTTGGCACCTGAACCCCAGATATTTTCCTCATCTGCAGGACTGGTAATTGCCAGGCCACGATAGTTTCTCCTGGGCTCCTGGGCCTGTTGTGCCGCGTCAGTTGCCTTTTCAGGGTTGTAACCTGTAAATTTTTTCTCAGGGCTGATTACGCTTAGTCCCGGTAAATCCATCGGCTTGGCATTTTGTGCCGGCGGGGTTTGAGTGTACTCAATCGAACCATCGGCTTTCACCACTTTATAAAAGTCGCCTGCCACAGCCATGCTGAGAAAACACAGTGCTGATATCGTCACAAAGATGCTGGTATAAAACCTGTTGTATCCATTCATTACTACCTCCTTCGCGTGCCTGTGACACGACCTGGTTTCAGAAATTGCACAACTATAATATCACCAAGACTGAAGACGCTTCGACCCGGCCTATACCGGGCCGTTTTAATCGACCTGCATAACTCCCCTGCCCCCGGACCTGATCCGAGAGACAACTAAAATCAGAGGGAGTAATACATATCAAACTCAACCGGATGGGTTGCCATCCGCAGGCGACTGACTTCATCCATTTTCAATTCGATATAAGCATCAATCAATTCGTTGCTGAAGACACCACCAGCGGTGAGGAACTCACGATCTGCACTCAGCGCATCCAGGGCCTGGTCCAGGCTGTGACAAACCGTCGGGATATCAGCAGCTTCCTCTGGCGGCAGGTCATACAGGTCCTTATCCATTGGTTCGCCCGGGTGAATGCGGTTTTTAATCCCGTCGAGACCCGCCATCATCATCGCAGCAAACATCAGGTAGCCATTACCGGTAGGATCACCAAAGCGAATTTCAATCCGGCGACCTTTGGGGTTGCTGACAAATGGAATCCGGCAGGATGCTGAACGGTTGCGTGCTGAATAAGCCAGCATAACCGGAGCTTCGTAACCCGGGACCAGGCGCTTGTAGCTGTTGGTAGAAGCATTGGCAAAGGCATTCAGGGCTTTGGCGTGTTTAAAGATGCCGCCGATATAAAATAATGCAGTCTCTGACAGGCCACCGTAGCCATCACCACTGAACATATTGTTGCCATCCTTAAACAAAGACTGATGCACGTGCATGCCGCTGCCATTATCACCAACCAGTGGTTTGGGCATAAAAGTGGCCGTCTTCCCGCTGGCATGAGCTACGTTGTGAACCACATATTTCATCGTCAGCAGCTCATCGGCTTTCTGGGTCAGGGTATTGAAGCGGGTGCCGATTTCGCACTGCCCGGCAGTACCCACTTCATGATGATGAACTTCAACTTCCACACCCATTTCTTCCATCACTTCACACATGGTGGCACGGATATCATTGAGTGAATCAACCGGCTGTACCGGGAAATAGCCACCTTTGATACCGGGTCGATGACCAGTGTTGCTGCCACCGTATTCAGAGCCGGTATTCCAGGCGGCTTCTTCAGAATCAATGGAATAAGAGGCACCTCTCATTTCATCGGTCCAGCTGACATGATCAAAGATAAAAAATTCGGGCTCCGGACCGAAGAATGCCTCATCAGCAAGACCGGTAGTCTGTAAATACGCCTCAGCACGCTTGGCCAATGAGCGCGGGCAGCGGTCATAGCCTTCCATGGTATTGGGTTCGAGCACATCGCAACGGATAATCATGGTTTCATGTGCAGTAAAAGGATCAATCACTGCGGTTGAGATGTCCGGCATCAAAATCATGTCAGATTCATCAATTCCCTTCCAGCCTGCAATTGATGAGCCATCGAACATTTTACCTTCTTCAAACAGGTCTTCATCAACCACGCCAACCGGCAGGCTTACATGCTGCTCTTTGCCGAGGGTGTCACAAAAACGAAGATCTACAAACTTGATGTTTTCTTCTTCAATTTTCTTAAGTATTTTCTTTATGCCCATGATGTCTTTAACTCCTGTTTTAACTGATTTTCTATGTCTGGACCGGTTGAGGCCCAAAATTGGTTACTCTGTATTCATGCAGAATTCGTGCCAAGACACAACTTTGGTAAAAAAACTTAATGACCTTGTTATATCGTTTCTTAATCGCTAATAAGATCATTTAACGAAATATAGGGTCGACTTAATAACACCAAATATTTACCAAAGTATCTCCAGGCAAACCTCAAACAGCTATTACACCATTATATTACACACACATAATTTTGGCGCACTATTTTTGCGCGCTGATGCTCCCATAGTGTGGGGATTTATGCCCACGCGTTAAAAGTATATGCTTAGAACAAGCTGGCAAGTAAATTTGTAGACGACCCGTGGGCATAAATGCCCACTCAACTAAATGATTGCCAGCAGAACCACGCCTAAAACCAGGCGGTAGATAACAAAAGGCATCATTCCGACCTTATCCAGCAGGCGCAGGAACGCCCAGATACAGCCGAAGCCTGCTACCGCTGAAACAGCCGCAGCAAGAACAAAATCCGGTACAGATGTTGTGGTCTCGCCCTGCCATACCTGCAGCGCACCATAACTGCCGGCAGCGGCAATAATGGGAATGGAAAGCAAAAATGAAAACCGTGCCGCCGTTTGCCGAGATAGACCCAGGAAGCGGCCGGCGGTAATGGTAATGCCTGAACGCGAAGTGCCGGGGATCAAAGCCAGGGCCTGCGACAAACCCACTATCAACGCCTGGGTGCGGGTAATTTCATTGAGTTCACCCTCAACCCCGCCCCAGCGATCAGCCACCCAGAGTAACAGGCCAAAACCTATTGTCGCCCAGGCGATTACCTCCATGCTGCGCAAATTCGCCTCAACCATATCAGCACTAAACCAGCCGATTGCCAGTGCAGGTATG